>NZ_JABKBZ010000229.1:0-851 GCF_013166635.1 Lentimicrobium sp. S6
GGTATTTTGGTCATATTATCTCCGAAATAAATATCCTTATAAATACCATTTTGAACTTGAGCATTTAGAACCGTGGTTGGAACAGTGGCCACTATAGCAGATTCTACATAAAATGAACTTGAGGATATTTCAGAACCTGATTGTGTACAAACAGAATTAGGAAAGATTTCCCAGTTATCAGATATTTTCATTTGTGATGATTTTTCGTGGAGATGGGTATTCACTTGAGAAGCACAAGAGCTTAAACTCAAGACAATAATAATACTCCAAAGGATTTGATTTTTCTTCATAAAGCCATATTTATGCAATTATTTGCATTTTTACTGATGCAAATATATAGACATTGCATTAGCCTAGTATTTATGGAGTAAGAAAAACAGAGTAAAACTTCGTCGAAAAGCTAGATTAATTCAGTTAAAGCATCCAGAAATACAATGCTGACAATAATTCTCTGATATTTAAAGAAGGTAATAAATTTAAAAATAAAAATAAATTTTAATGCAATTATTTGCACCAACCAATCTACCACCTAATACTTGAACTCTGAATGACTAATTTGGGAGAAAATATTCTAGTTTCATTTACAAAACCATTTTCAATCTGCGATTGAATCAATTCCATAATCTGTTCGGACACCTTAAAGGTCTGAAAATCGATATATGAAATCTTAGGTCGGCTTATGGAAGAAGTTTCGTGGGCATCCAAACTGACTAATAATATTTTAGCATCAAACTCAGTTTTACGAGTCAGTAGAAAATTCTGAATTCTCAAGGCCAATATATAGGAAGAAGTGAGAATAGCATCAAATTCTATTTCTTTATTATAAATCTCATCCAATAAAAACCGACATT
>NZ_JABKBZ010000230.1:0-851 GCF_013166635.1 Lentimicrobium sp. S6
GGTATTTTGGTCATATTATCTCCGAAATAAATATCCTTATAAATACCATTTTGAACTTGAGCATTTAGAACCGTGGTTGGAACAGTGGCCACTATAGCAGATTCTACATAAAATGAACTTGAGGATACTTCAGAACCTGATTGTGTACAAACAGAATTAGGAAAGATTTCCCAGTTATCAGATATTTTCATTTGTGATGATTTTTCGTGGAGATGGGTATTCACTTGAGAAGCGCAAGAGCATAAACTCAAGAAAACGATAATACTCCAAAGGATTTGGTTTTTCTTCATAAAGTCATATTTATGCAATTATTTGCATTTTTACTGATGCAAATATATAGACATTGCATAAGCCTAGTATTTATGAAGAAAGAAAAAAAGAGTAAAACTTGGTCAAAAAGTTAGATCAATTCAGCTGAAGCATTCAGAAATCCAATACCAACAACAATTGCCTGATACCTAAAGAAAGTAATATATTTCAAAATAAAAAACAATTACAATGCAATTATTTGCATTAATCAATCTACCACCTAATACTTGAACTTTGGATGACCAATTTAGGAGAAAATATTTTGGTTTCATTCACAAAACCATTTACAATCTGCGATTGAATCAATTTCATGATTTGCTCAGCCACCTTAGAGGACTGAAAATCAATATAGGAAATTTTGGGCCGACTTATGGAAGAGGTTTCATGAGCATCCAAACTGAGTAATAATATTTTGGCATCAAACTCAGTTTTACGAGTCAGTAGAAAATTCTGAATTCTCAAGGCCAATATATAGGAAGAAGTGAGAATAGCATCAAATTCTATTTCTTTATTATAAATCTCATCCAATAAAAACCGACATT
>NZ_JABKBZ010000231.1:0-832 GCF_013166635.1 Lentimicrobium sp. S6
GGTATTCTTTGTTGCAATATGAATGTACACCTCTTAGCCAATTTTTAAAATTCCTAATCTGAATATGTAACATTTTGAAATTCTTGCCATTATCAGATAGTGTTTGTGTCAAATTCGGATAATTTTCCTTGAGAGGCTTATACCCAGCCCATCCATCAACCAGCACCATTGCATCATTCTTAATATGATGGTCAAAGATAGGTTTAAGTGATTTTGAACTATAATCTTGGATTACTTTCGCATAACCTCTTCCTGATTTGCCATCTCTATGCTCAAATGCAATAACAACTCTTACCTTTTTGTCACTTTTGCTTCTGCCTTGCTCACCTGTTTGCGGTGTGCCTATCTCAAACTCATCAACATGAACTTCATCCTCTAAGGGGAATTGTTCACTGCTTTTCATGGCTACTTGCACTTTTTGTCTAAATAGCCAAGCTGTCTTTTGGTTAACCCCGAAATGTTCTGCTAACCAAATACTGTTTGCCCCTTTTTTACTTGTAACAATCTCATACATCATCTCAAAAGCTTTGTCTATTCCAAACTTTAATTTATGAAACAAGGTTCCTGTTGTGGTAGATTCATCATATCCACACTTACTACATCTACGACTTGCTGGCTGCTTTCCCTTTATAAATAAATGAGAATCACATCTTGTACAGCTATAGCCTTCGCTCCACTTAAGCTCTGCTAAAAAATTATAGCAATCTTCTTTTGTTGTAAATCTTTCTTTAAACGTCTGTCTATCAATGTTTTTTAGTATCCTCATCGTTCCTGAATTTGAATACAATTTACAAAATAATATACTCATATACAACTATTTGTGAACTAAATG
>NZ_JABKBZ010000232.1:0-819 GCF_013166635.1 Lentimicrobium sp. S6
CCGAAGACGATCCAGACCCAAGTAACGATGAGGATGATGCCTTAACAACCCCAAATCCAATTTCAGATTTAGTTATGGCTAAGTCGGTAGATGAGGCAACACCAAATGTTGGAGATCAAGTAATTTTCACCCTTGAAGTGAGCAATAATGGACCAAGTGCAGCAACTGGCGTATCAGTTAGTGATCAGCTTCCCACTGGATATACTTATTTATCAGATAATGGAGCCGGATCTTATGTTACAGCCACAGGAATTTGGACCATAGGTAATTTAGCCGATGGAGCAGATACGAGTTTAGAAATTACTTGTACAGTTAATGCTACTGGTGATTATACAAACACAGCAACACTCGCTGGAAATGAAGATGACCCTGACACAAGTAACGATGAGGATGATGCCTTAACGACACCAAATCCAATTTCAGATTTAGTTATCGTTAAGTCGGTAGATGAGGCAACACCAAATGTTGGAGATCAAGTAATCTTCACTCTTGAAGTGAGCAATAATGGACCAAGTGCAGCAACAGGAGTAGCAGTTACAGAAAATCTACCAACAGGATATACTTATGTATCAGATAATGGAGCTGGAGCTTATGCTACTGCCACAGGAATTTGGACAATAGGTAATTTAGCCGATGGAGCAGATACGAGTTTAGAAATTACTTGTACAGTTAATGCTACTGGAGATTATACCAACACAGCAACACTCACTGGAACCGAAGATGATCCAGACCCAAGTAACGATGAGGATGATGCCTTAACAACCCCAAATCCAATTTCAGATTTAGTTATCGTTAAGTCGGTAGATGAGGCAACACCAA
>NZ_JABKBZ010000233.1:0-818 GCF_013166635.1 Lentimicrobium sp. S6
GCAGAACTTACTGTAAAAAAGGGTGCTACACTTACCATTGGAAACAATGTTGATATCACCAATGGTAAAATAATTATTGAAGATGGTGCAACAGTAAATATTGATACCGATTTGTACTTAGATAAAACCGAAATATTATTTCATAATTCAACCGTAAATGTTAGTGATGCACATCTAGATAATCAATCCAAATTTTGGATTCACGGTACAGGTACATTTGAGTTTATCAACTCATATTTTTCCGATGGTTCTCAAATAAGAGGAGTGGGAAACAAAGGAACGACTATAGTAGATTATTGTATTTTTAACGACTCGTATATAGATATCAATAACAATACATTATCATTAAATTCCAGTGTAAGTATAACCAATAATAATTTTAACAACTCTAACAACTACTCAGCAATTTCTATTGTAAACTGCGATACGTATACCATAGAAGACAATGAAATTGATAATTATATATCGGGAATAGAAGTTTGGAATTCTGGGCATGGAAAAGGAGCCTACTATGTAAGAGATAATACTATTAGAAATATTGTTAGTACAGGATTGACATTTTATGGCTCCTCGGGTATTATTGAAAATAATACAATAGAAAACAGCTTATTCGGTATTAAGCTATTAAACAATTCCACTGTTGAATTAAGAGGCAATAGTGATGCGAATGATATTTATCAAACTCAATTAATTCAAAATAACGATGCTGAAGAAGTTTATATAAGTACCTACAGTGTTCCCACCTATTTTCATTATAATGTAATACAAGATTATGACAATGGTGGAGTGAATGATCCACTGGTATTGCATAATAATCC
>NZ_JABKBZ010000234.1:0-809 GCF_013166635.1 Lentimicrobium sp. S6
ACAGCCCAAATATCCCAGGCGACTCATTAGCTAAATTATCAAGGTATTGTACTTATGAGAAAAGGAAAAATCGATTAAATTTTGAGCAACAAATTGAAAGAGCTTTTTGCTTAAGTTAACGCTAATGCCCCAAGGGGTGGACAGATGAAATATTATGATTATTAGAATCTTGCTTTTTCGCTCCCCATTGGGGGCGGGGAAATCGAAAAAGCAAAAAACCAAAGAACAATGAAAAACATAAAGAAAATATCCATTACAGCAGCATTTATCATATTCACCGCTTTTGCTTTTGCTCAAACTCCTCCTCCACCTAATAATGGGCAAGGAACACCCAGTGGAGGAAATACTCCTGTTGGGGGTGGTGCTCCTGTAGGGAGTGGTATTGTTATCCTATTATTTACAGCTGGTGCTTATGGCTATGCTAAATGGAAAAATCAGGTACCTGATAATAAAATTGAAGAGTAATTCTATAAAAACCGGCCTTTGGGTCGGTTTTTATTATGCCTCCTCAAAAATATTTGAAAGCATGGAAAGCTTTACAAACTAAATAATCATCTACACAAGCTTTAAAATCCTATAAACCATTTAGTTTTCGAAAATTATTTCATAAATTTAACCTAAACTTGAAACCAAAATTCAGGTATCACCACTTCATTTTGAATCAACTTTATGCATAAAAACCGGCTCATGTTAATTTTTATGGGGAGAATCAGAATAAAGAGTTCGGATTAAAGAGTAGCAAATATGAATTGATGTTTTGCTTCACAAGGCATAATATTTAGTGTAGATTGAAATTATAGCCTTTTTTA
>NZ_JABKBZ010000023.1:0-66632 GCF_013166635.1 Lentimicrobium sp. S6
ACAGCCCAAATATCCCAGGCGACTCATTAGCTAAATTATCAAGGTATTGTACTTATGAGAAAAGGAAAAATCGATTAAATTTTGAGCAACAAATTGAAAGAGCTTTTTGCTTAAGTTAACGCTAATGCCCCATGGGGAGCAAAACAAATCAGATTCCAGCTTTAAAAATCAAATTACTTTAGAATATCGACTTCTCAATCTAATAGTTTTGTTGAATCTTTTTCCTGACTCCCCTTGGGGTTGGGGCAATCAGGGAAAATCAAGTATACTATTTCTAACTGATTAGTAACGATTACTTTAATTATTTCAAATGAAAAACAAATCAATTAGTCTTCTTCACCACTAGGAACAACAGAACATGGAACTTTAAACAAAAGAACTTTGAACTATATTTACTTCAAAGCCCATTCAACAGCCATTTCAGCATGAATGGTGGTGGTATCAAAGATAGGGATATTCACATCCTCAGCTTTGATAAGCAATGGAATTTCGGTACAACCTAAAATGACTCCCTCAGCTCCCTCTGACTCTAATTTGCCTATGATTTTTTTATATATTTCTTTAGACTCCTCTTTAATTTCTCCTTGAACCAATTCATTATAGATGATGCGATGAACTTCATCACGATCCTCAAGGTTTGGAATGATAACTTCTATACCAAAATTCTGAGCAATATAATCTTTATAGAATTCTTTCTCCATGGTGAATTTGGTTCCTAGTAAAGCCACTTTTTTGAGACCTTGTGCTTCAATGGCCATAGCTGTGGCTTCCGCAATATGAAGAAATGGAACACTTATCGCCTCTTTAATAGCTGGCGTACAGAGATGCATGGTATTGGTACAAAGCACTATTAACTCTGCTCCCGCTTTTTCCAGTTGTTGAGCAGCCTTCGCCATCATCTCATCCAGTCTCTTCCAATTACCTTCGTGTTGTAGTTTTACTATTTCATCAAAATCGACGGTGAGTAGAATGCTATCACAAGAGTGATGACCTCCCAATTCTTTTCTTACTTTTTTATTGATCAAATCGTAATATACCACGGAGGATTCCCAGCTCATCCCTCCTATTAATCCTAATGTTTTCATATATTAATTATTATTCTTATCGGTCTCCCGATTCACTGTGCGCAACAAATCTAATCAATCATTTACAATTAAACACCTGAAAGCCTAATTAAATCAAGTTGAAGGCATACTTTTATTGTGGTCGGGGATTATCATAAAACAAATTCCAGACAATGGTCCGTTTTGCTGACCATAGTCTGGAAAATAAATCACAAAAATTAATTCTGTGAGCTTGATTAAAATTACAGAATCAATACTTTGGTTTTCAGTTTATTAAAATCGGTAAGGATAATAAATCGTGAAAACAATGCCGAGTTTTTCCTGCCAATTTATGAACTACCGTTTATCATTTAGCTTCTACCGTATCCATTAGTTCTTCTAGAGCTTGTAGAGCTACTATTCGATTTTGCAATTTGCTTTTGACTTGACTGCCTTTGTATTGTTGGTGTAGTTTTGGCTTTTGACCTGGATGAATTAGATACTGTTGATTGCGCTCTAGTCGACAGACTCCTATCGGACTGTGAATTTTGCCTATTAGAGTACTGAGTTTGGCTTGCTTGCCTATCCTGTCTTTGAACGGATTGACTACTCATAGATGATCTACTTGAAGCTCCTCTATTTTGCTGCGTTGAAGTCTGTCTGTATTGACTTTGAACATCTCTACTTGTTCTATTCATTGAAACAGCTTGTCTAGTATCTCTTCCTTCTCTAACAGAAGTAGTTCTATTATTGTTTTGTGCCTCTCTGCTTGAAGAAACATTATTTCTATTTCTTTGTGAATATACATTGCTCCTAATGCTTCTGTTCGAAGAAGACGTTTGTGCTATATCTCTTCTTCTGTTTAATTCGCTTCTGTTTTTCACCCCATTGTTTCTCTTTGCAAAGGACCTCTGTGGATTATTTCGTCCATAATCGTTGCTTCTGTTTCTTTTCTGAATACGAACTGAATTATTGGAAACTCTATGGTCTGCTCTATAATATGAATTATGCACATTGATATGAACATATACATTGTTTTGATACTGACGTGGATGACAAGCTCTGCGATGGTGATAATTTGAAGGATAATATCCCCAACGATAAGGCGATCTCCAAGAACTATAATAAGGTCCTCTAAACCAAGTCCAAATTACTGGTTGATGCACATATACAGGCTGAATAATATAATTGGGACCATACATATACACATCTCCTATTACTTGAACTGTTGTCAATCCTCTATAGTCTTTCTCAACACTAATAACAGCTACATCTTGGAATAAATCCCTTGCTATTAGCGCCTGAATGGTTATCAGATTTATACCATATTCTGATGTTTCAATAACGCGAAGATAATCTACCAAACCATCCTCATTTAAATCTAAATTAGACAATCTCAAACGAGGATTATTGAGTTTATTTTCAAAATCCTCCAGATTTCTAGCCTCCCCAAAAATGGAAGCTACTGCATCTAGATCAAGGTTATCACTTATATCAAAAGATTTTGCCTCTATTGTTGTTATATTTTGAGCTATTAATTGACTCAAACTAATAAGGCTTATTACGAGTATTACGATTAGCTTTTTCATAAGGCATGGGTTTTAGTTAATAATAGAAATCTGTAATTAAATATTCTAGAACCATGCCAAAAGTGAATTGCCTTTTTTTTTAGCTGGGGATATTCTTCCTGCTTTGCCCTAATCACAAGTGGTGGCAGGAAAACTAATACAAATCATTTATATTACTCTAATCTGGTTTTTTCTACCAATTTTAAGCAAGGAAACGAAAAAATCATCACATTAAATTTATTTCCTGCTTTGCCCTAATCACAAGTGATGGCAGGAAAACTAATACAAATCATTTATAATACTCTAATCTGATTTTTTCCTCCCCTTGGGTGTTGGGGAAATGAAAAAATCAATTTCTAGAACAACTTGACACCAATAGATAAGCCTAAAAACATTCTACTCACCCACTCATATGTTTTTGGTTCCAAGTATTTCTCACTGCCACTAACAAAATTTTCTTTTTCAATCCTATACTTAAGCCCAGGCCCTGTATAAATATCAATGACAAATCGTGAAAACAAGAATTGATAACCCACCAATGCACCGGCACCAATTTCTAACCTATCTAAATCAACGATTCTGCTGTCATTATTATCAATATCTCCTTTAATGTTAACACCCTCGATAAGAATGTCATTAAAGCGAATGCTTCCACTGATATAAAATCCTTTTGGAGCATGATGCTTTGTTAATGGATAAAACTTCAAAGCACTACCTAGTGTGTATCCTTTAGAATCGTTTTGTGACCAAGACGGACCTCCGCCAATTCCAGTGGATGAGTTTAAAACCCAATCGGTAAATCGTAATGCAAATAAGAAATCAACTGAGAATTTATCAGTAATTGGTTTTTCAATAATGACATTTGGATTTTTATGGAAAACATCCTGAATGGGGAGGGTTTTAATCAAGAATCCTCTTCTGGTGGAATCATTCTGTGCTTGTACTGAAATCATACAGAATAAAAGGAATAATAATAATAATAATGCGTTTTTCATATTATTATAGATTTACTGTTTGACATTTTAATATTAATCACCTGGGAATATTGCAACTCCCAAAGAACAGGACTAG
The DNA here is from genome assembly GCF_013166635.1 of Lentimicrobium sp. S6. Classification (NCBI taxonomy): domain Bacteria; kingdom Pseudomonadati; phylum Bacteroidota; class Bacteroidia; order Bacteroidales; family Lentimicrobiaceae; genus Lentimicrobium; species Lentimicrobium sp. S6. Next base: position 3,683 of record NZ_JABKBZ010000023.1, read on the forward strand.
AATTCTTAAATCGCTTTACTATTTATTGATTAAGAACTTTAATTGATAATGATTTAGCTCTTCCACTTTGGAATATATAGTTTCAACATCGTGTATATCCTCAGCCTTCACATGTCCTTTTTTTACAATAAAATTACTAGACACTTTTAAATTACGAGGCCCCAACTGCTCAACTGAAATCTTTAATTCACCAAAGCTATTTTTTAAATCTACACTTTCGAATTCAGGAATTAGAGTAATATCTTTATCAAATTTCAAAAAATAAACATAAGAATCTTGACATAAGAAATCGGAATAATAATCTAGCTTTCTATTATCCTCATCAATATCCTTATAAACGATATGATTAAACAGATGACTTAAATCGAAGATGGTGGTATCTCCAGAGTTCGATATCAATTGATCACTGTTATATTTTACAGAGACCTTTGTATTAAAAGGAGCTTCTTTATCCTGAATCATCACTTCAGGCTTGCTATGCTCTATTCCTTTATGCAAATCCCATACTTTTTTATTATACAATTCATTTACAGTTTCATCTTTCACATCGTATAAATAAAGGCCTCGAGACATGGTTGAGTATTGACCAGACAAATGGACCCTAGTCTCGAATTCAACATGAGAAGATTCGAGATTTATACTGACAGCAGAATTTGTTCGTCTTTGATTGTCCTTTAAAGGGCTTCTAGGAATAGTAATTTGCCTATTGCTTTCAGCGATAAAGTCTTTATAATTTCTATAATCAGCCAAACTCACTAGGCGTGCCTTGCTACCTTCATAGTAAAATGGCATCTCATTCAAATAATAACCAAACCGACTTCTCTTAGGATTGATGAATTGGACTGTGTTATTGTCTAAAACCACAGCTAACAAATAATCATTCTCCTTCATAGGAGCAAAATAGGTATTGGAAATATTCCCAGTTCTAATATCACAAACATAAGCAGACAAATAGGACAATTCTAATTTCAGAATCAAGCTCACATAAACATCATACCTACTAATATCTCTTATGCTCTTTTTTGAGATATAATCCCCAAACCGATCTCTTCTGGGATCTAATTTTTCAAAATATTTAATATCAGGGTCAAACACAAAATCATCAACGATGGTATGATGTACCTTCTTGAGTTTTTCAAGGCCTAAGCTATCATTTTCTATGCCTTCTGTTTGGGTTCTGATAAATCGATTAACTTGAGAGTATTGTTTTGTATTGATTCCCTGATGTATATCTCTAAGAATACTTACATGGTTCCTTTCTCTTACTTCGGCATAAATAGCATAAAAGGGGACGAAACGCTCCTCAAAAGAATAATAATATTCATATAGAAGTTCGTAAGGCTTTACAGAAAAGACTACGTGAGGCAGCTCCAAATAAGGTCTTGAGCCTATTTCATCAATACATCCGCTTAAATTTGTTTTAGTCCACTCGTATACCCTATAGCCATCAACCACTTTACCAGAATCTTGCTCCATATTCTCCATAACAATATCAGTCTGCAGCTTCTCATTATGAGAAATTTTGAGGTGATATTTCTCTTTAGGAACATCCCCATTAAAGAAAACTCGAAAACTTGATAAATCAAGCATATTCACTCCATATCTCAATTCGTATTTATAATCTACTTCTAAAACATCTCCAACTTTGAGATTTGTGATCCCAATATGTGGCTTTTCATAATCAGCGAAAAAATCGGTATTAGGATCCACTGACCTCACCATTTCAATCGTATCAACCAATATGGGTTTTCTATAGCTTCCATCCTGAGCCATTATTTTCACTCTAAAACGCCTAATAAACAGCTCAGAAAGTGCGTCAGTATAATTTCTAGCCTCTGGGAAATGCCCAATAAAAGTGGGGTCAAAAGCTTCAGGAAGACTAAAAAGAGAAAACTGTTCCAGACCTTCTTCTGTCAAAATTTTCACCTTCATTTTTTTTGACACATAAAACAAGATATAATCAACTTTTTGCCCAATAATTTCAATAGAATTATCCTCTTCTAGAATAATGGCCGACTCCTTGATAATATTAGAATCGCTTATCAACTTCTCAGATTGCTGAGAAAAAGCCATAGCTCCTGAAACCATAAGTAAAGTTACAAATAGAAATCGTAAATTATTCATATTAATTATTTTATGCGATAGCACCATGTATTTCAATCCGTTCTTTTATTCCATACTTATAGCAAAGTGAAATATGGTTCCAATCTTAAGGAACAGAAAACACTTTCATAATGAGAACAAAAAGAATAACATTCTTGGTATTAAATCTGTTTATAATGATATACGTCTTCAAATATAGAACTTTTATATCATAAATCAAGTTTGTATTGTTTAATTTAAGCTTGTTATAATAGATTTACTGCAGAAAACAATATTGACTATCTCGATATACAAACCAGTTAAGTTATTTTTTTCGATTTGCCCTAACCTCAAGGAGAGCCGAAAAAGAATATCCTTCAATATTAAGATTACTCTATTATTTTAATTTACTCAAAACTGATTTTTTCCACCCCTTGGGGTTGGGGAAAGAAAAAATCGATAATAAACCAGTTAAGTTATTTTTTTCGATTTGCCCTAACCTCAAGGAGAGCCGAAAAAGAATATCCTTCAATATTAAGATTACTCTATTATTTTAATTTACTCAATACTGATTATTTCCACCCCTCGGGGTTGGGGAAAGAAAAAATCATAACCGAAACTAAAACAAAAAGCCACAACTCCATTGGAATTGTGGCTTTATAAATCTATAAGAATTTCTATTCTGCGCCTGCAATTTTGGCCACCAAGAATTCTCTATTTAGTCTTGCAATATTGGTTACTGAAATCTCTTTCGGACATTCCATCTCACATGCATAGGTGTTGGTACAATTACCAAATCCTAATTCATCCATGCGAGCAACCATTTTCTGAACACGCTTTGTCTTTTCTACTTTTCCTTGAGGAAGCAAAGCCATCTGACTCACCTTAGCAGAAACAAAAAGCATAGCTGAAGCATTCTTACAAGCTGCTACACAAGCTCCACAACCAATACAAGCTGCAGCATCCATTGCTAAATCAGCATCGTATTTATTAATTAGCGTAGCATTTGCATCTGGCACTCCCCCAGTTGAAGCAGAAGTATATCCACCTGCCTGAATAATTTTATCTAAAGCAGTACGATCTACCACTAAATCCTTAATTACGGGGAACGGTGACGCTCTCCAAGGTTCAATTGTAATAGTATCTCCATCTTTAAATTTACGCATATGCAGCTGACATGTAGTTACTGCATCATCTGGTCCGTGAGGACGTCCATTGATGTATAAACTACACATACCACAAATACCTTCTCTACAATCATGGTCGAAACAAACTGGTGTTTCCACCTTATCTACTAACGACTCGTTGAGCACGTCGAGCATTTCGAGGAAAGAACTATCAGCAGAAACACCTGCTATTTGATATGTTTTAAATTCCCCCTTGGCTTGAGCGTTTTCTTGACGCCATATTTTTAATGTTAAATCCATAGCCATATATTTTAGAAATCAATTTGCATTGATTTTCTGTTCAACAATTATTTATAATTTCTGGTTTTTACCTCGATCTCTTCATACTTCAAATCTTCTTTATGAAGTTCGGGTTTCTCACCTTCGCCTTTAAATTCCCAAGCACCTACGTACATATAGTCTTTATCGTTACGCATGGCTTCTCCTTCTGGAGTTTGGTATTCTTCGCGGAAATGACCACCACAGCTTTCTTCTCTATGATGAGCATCATAAGCCATCAATTCACCCATATCGATGAAATCGGCTATACGAAGTGCTTTTTCTAATTCAGGATTGAAACTATCAGCAGTACCTACCACTCTCAAGTCTTTATAGAAATCAGCTCTAATCTGAGCTATTTCCTTTAAAGCATGTTCTAATCCTTCTTTGGTACGAGCCATTCCTACATATTCCCACATGATTTTTCCTAATTTCTTATGGAAATAATCTGGAGACTTGCTTCCTTTAATTCCCATCAACTTACTAATGCGAGCATTCACATCTTTTTCAGCTTGTTTAAACTCAGGTAAATCAGTAGAAATTCGAGGAGTACGAATCTCGTCGGCTAAATAATTTTGAATGGTATATGGAAGTACAAAATAACCATCGCTTAATCCCTGCATTAATGCAGAAGCTCCTAATCTGTTTGCTCCGTGATCTGAGAAGTTAGCTTCTCCACCAGCAAATAAACCAGGAATGGTTGTTTGTAACTCATAATCTACCCAAGTTCCACCCATAGTATAGTGAATCGCAGGATAAATCATCATTGGTGTTTTATATGGATTATCATCCACAATTTTCTCATACATTTGGAAGAGGTTACCATAGCGTGCTCTAATCACATCTTCGCCTAATCTTTCGATGGCAGATGCAAAATCTAGATAAACTGCTAAACCAGTTCCTACTCCAAAACCTGCATCGCAACGTTCTTTAGCAGCACGGCTGGCCACATCACGAGGAACTAGATTTCCAAAAGCAGGGTATCTTCTTTCCAAATAATAATCTCTTTCGTCTTCTTTTAAATCGGTAGGCTTTTTCTTTCCTTCGCGAATGGCGACAGCATCCTCTTTTTTCTTAGGAACCCAAATTCTACCATCATTTCTCAAACTCTCACTCATCAATGTTAACTTCGATTGGAAGTCACCATGAACAGGAACACAAGTTGGGTGAATTTGAACATATGCAGGATTTGCGAAATAAGCACCTCTTCTCCAAGACCTAATAGCAGCACTTCCGTTGGAAGCCATAGCGTTAGTTGACAAGAAGAATACATTACCATAACCACCAGTAGCAATAACTACGGCATGAGCCGCATGTCTTTCTACTTTACCTGTCACTAAGTTACGAGTAATGATACCTCGAGCTTTTCCGTCAACAATAACCAAGTCTAACATTTCTTGGCGAGTAAACATCTCAACTGTGCCTTTCTCCACTTCTTTACTCAAAGCACCATAAGCACCTAATAATAGCTGCTGCCCGGTTTGACCACGAGCATAGAATGTTCTCGAAACTTGAGCTCCTCCAAAAGAACGATTGTCTAAATATCCGCTATATTCACGAGCAAAAGGAACACCTTGAGCTACACATTGGTCGATAATACTATTACTAACTTCAGCCAAACGATGAACGTTTGCTTCACGGGCACGGTAATCGCCACCTTTAATAGTATCATAAAACAAACGATAAACGCTATCACCATCACCTGGATAGTTCTTAGCAGCGTTAATACCACCTTGAGCTGCAATACTGTGCGCTCTACGTGGACTATCAGAAATACAGAAGTTCTTTACATTAAAACCAAGCTCACCAAATGAAGCTGCAGCAGCTCCACCAGCTAATCCGGTTCCAACAACAATAACATCTAATTTTCTCTTATTGGCAGGATTCACCAGGTTTTGATGAGCCTTATAATTGGTCCATTTCTCCTGTACTTTACCTGCTGGTATATTTGAATTTAATTTTGTCATTTTCTTCAATTTTTTCGTTTCTACAATCAGATATTATCCCATAAACATATAATACAATGGAATGATAATGAAACCTAAAGGAACTACTACAGCGTAGATGTTTCCAATCACTTTCACTACAGGAGTGTACTTAGGATGATTCCAACCCATGGTTTGAAAAGCAGATTGAAAGGCATGATACAAATGGAAACCTAATACTACAAATAATAAAATGTAGATAGAAGAGAAAATCATGTCGTTAGTGAATAGATTTACTGCAATAGTGTAGAAATCTGGATGACCATTAGCTAGCATAGCTCCTTCAACAAGCCCTAGTTTTACAAAGTAAAATTGGTAAAGGTGCATCACTAGAAATAATAAAACTAGAAGCCCAGAATAAATCATGGTTCTAGATGCAAAAGTAGTTTTGGTTTTACTGGATACTTTGTAGGCTTCACTACCGCGTGACTTCCAATTTCCTAATTGAACAATCACACCGTACAAACCATGTAAAATAAAACCACCAAACAAAGCTATTTCCATAACTTTCATTGGCCAGAATGTACTCATAAATTCAGCTGCGGCATGAAAAACTTCTCGATTGCCCTCTACTATTGGTAAAAGGAATAAATTGATTCCTAAATGTATCAATAGGAAAACAATTAGAAATAATCCGGCCAGCGACATTATTACCTTCTTAGTAATAGATGATAAGGCTTTTGTGTTACTCATAATGTTATTTTTAGATTGATTTTAAGCTAGTTAAAAATTACAAAATTCTCGGTTTTGAGAAGAGCAAATATAGGGTTTTAATTCATCAATAATTTAAGCATTAGAAGTCCTAAATTACAATTTTAACGGATTCTAAATAGGGAAAACACTAATTATCTGGCATTGTGAAAAATATAACAATAGGTTTATTACTTAGGAACGAAGATTCTTTGAAATTAGTTGTTTCGAGTAATCTTTAGTTCACAAGTTTTCTATCCATAAATTAACGTCAATAATGATGATACATTAATCAACACCAATCTTCCAAACTCCTTTTTCAGTAAAAGCTTCAATGGTTTGGCGCTTGGCTTTGTTGAGGAGGTTTTGATGGGAATATTCTGATTGCTTGGCATAATCCGATAGTTTGATAATGGTTTTTCCTTCGAGATAAGCTAATCGTTTGTGGTAACTGTTGGTTAAAGCTTGACTTACCATGGTTTCCATTATTTTGGTTTTCCCAGTAGAATCAAACTCTTTAAAGGCCCCGTAATACTTTTTTCGATCGATGAATTTTATATTGATAGGCACATAGCCTTCTCTTATGAGAATATAATTATTTAGCACCCTCCCCAATCTTCCATTACCATCAACAAAAGGATGGATATTTTCGAAGCTTAAATGAAACTTTGAAATCTTACGTACAATATCCTCATCTGCTGCCGAAAAATAATAAATTAGTAAATCATCCATCAATGAGTTAACTTTCGATGGGTTTTCAGCTATATGACTCCCTACTCTTGCCCATTCTTGATTTTGCCGAAATCTTCCAGCAACATCGTCTTTAATATTTGATAAGAGCATTTGATGCAAAAGTAAAATGACTTCAATACTCAATTCTTTTTCTTTTGCTCTTTCATCAATATAATTGATGACTCTGGCCAAATTCTTAGTCTCAAATAATTCTCGTTCGCTAATATACCTGTCCAACTCAATTTGAATTAAAACCTTATCGGTTTCCTCTAAACTCAGGGTGCTGTTCTCGATGGCATTAGAATTATAAACCTGCTCGGAAACTTCAGATTCACCAATCATTTTTAACAAGGACGATTTAGTATGAGATAATTGATAATATCTCTTGCGCAATTGATGAATATAATCGATAACTTTTGTTGTTGACATAAGAATACATTTAACGAATTATAATTATAATATCGTGAATTATTACAAATATACTAATTATTCACGAATATACATACAGATATCGTTAACATAATTCATATTACGTATTTTTTAACGGTATTTAGCAAGTGTATCGTGTATTAATTAATTAACACCTATCTTTTAACGACATATCATCATAGAATCGTGAATATAAATAATTCTATCAAAACAGATGATTTTATAACTTTGCAAAAAACAATTAGCCTTATGCGATATTCAAAGATAAATCCAGAACTTTTCATCAATAATAGAAAGCAGTTCACCAGTAAGATGAAACCTAATTCCATGGCCATATTTTATTCTAATGATGAAATGCCTAAAAAGGGAGACCAGTTTTTTCCATTTCAGCAATCGCCAGATTTCTTTTATCTCACAGGAATTGCTCAAGAAAAGTCAGTTTTGCTATTGTTTCCTGATTGTCCTATACCCGAATTTAGAGAGCTTTTATTTGTTTTAAAAACCAATGAACATATTGCCATTTGGGAAGGTCATAAGTATACACAAGAGGAAGCTACCGAAACCAGTGGAATAGCAAATGTAAAATGGCTAGACGATCAAGAAATGAATATCAATCAAATGATGACTTATGCCAAGCATGTATATTTGAATCAATATGAATATCCTAAATATAGTTCAGAAGTTGAAAGCCGCGAGAAAAGAAAGAATAGGGAATTAACAGCTAAGTTTCCTCAGCATCGCTACCATCGCTCTGCTCCCATTTTAAATGAGCAACGATTGATAAAAAGTGATATTGAAATAGATTTGATAAAAGAAGCCTGTGAAATCACCAATAAAGCTTTCCGCAGGATTTTGAAATATGTAAAACCAGATGTGATGGAATATCAGGTTCAGGCAGAAATAGAGCATGAATTCTCCATGAATGGCGCCAATGGAAATGCCTACTACCCCATTATAGCCTCAGGTATAAACTCTTGTGTTTTGCATTATATTGAGAATGATAAAAAATGTGAGGAGGGTGAATTATTATTATTCGACTTTGGTGCTGAATATGCCGAATATGCGGCAGACATGTCCAGAACCATCCCAATAAATGGTAAGTTCAACGAGAGACAAAAAGCAGTTTACGAGGCAGTACTTAGAACACAGAAATCTCTCACCGAAATGATGACAGTAGGCATGCCGCTTTCCGAATTAGACAAAGCCTCCAAATCATTAACTGAAAAAGAACTGATAGGATTAGGTCTTTTTACCGAAGAAGAAGTAAAAAACCAAGACCCTAAACAACCACTCTACCAGAAATACTTTATGCATGGAGTAAACCACCACATGGGATTAGATGTTCATGATGTGGGAGATAGACTTCAGCCATTAAAAGCAGGAATGGTATTAACCTGTGAGCCTGGAATCTATATCAAAGAAGAAAAGATTGGGATTAGATTGGAAAATGATATTCTCATTACCAAAGATGGCCCTGTGAATCTAATGGTCAATATTCCTATTGAGGTGGAGGATATTGAGCGCTTGATGGGAGAATAAGGGGTGGTGAGTAGCCACGAATGCACAAATGATAATTATTTAAAATTGGATATTGATTTCACGAATAGCATTATAATACCATAAAACAAGTTACTGAATTCAAATGATAAGACTTGAAGACTTTTAGTTTTCAAGTCTTATTCTTGAAAGCCTTGCGATTGAATTCCGTGACGAACCAGAGATAGTCAAATAATATACATACCCATTATTAATACTCAAATTTTCTCCCTTAAACTGGGAAACACGGGTACAATAATCAAACCCACCATCTTTCATATTTAAGGTGTAGATATAATAATAGGCCTTGTTTTTCTCTAGGGAGTACAATTTGTTTTCAATTTGGTCAATTATTATTTTACCCTCCCAACCCTTAGTATTATCACTATTCAGATTATATTCCGAAGGAGGTTTACTCACATCTGAAAAGCACTGGATTTTGGATTCATAAAAATTGAAATAATAGATGGTATCTTGAAAAAGGCAAATATTATTTCTTATTGGTTTGCTTTCAATATCTTTGATATATCTAGCTGCATCATTAAAGTGACGTATGTGACATATCGTAAGACTATCATTTGTAGAAGATTTTACAACAGAATGCAAATAATAGTCTTTAGATACCTCTGAAATATCTTCATTTAAATTAGAAAAACCCTCCAAATCAACATATTTAACAAAAAGATTCCTTTCACGATTATAACTCACATAAATAATCTCATGCCCAAAACCATTATAAATAGGAAACTCAAAAAACAAATTGCCTCCTTTTTTAAACCTACAATCCCCAAGTATTTGAATAAACCACTCTCTATCAAAAGGAGTCATAATATTTAGCGTGTTTTCCTCTATGATGACTTGATAAGCACTATCCTTGCTAAGCAAATGATAAGAGCCCAGACAATCTTCAAACAGCTGTTTAGAATCTTTTGGAAGGTTATTCTTAAAAGCAATGGTATCATAATCTCTATTCAATAAAACCAATGATGGATTTCCACCTAAACTCCTTTTCTTTTGCAAAATAAGGATACTATCTCCAATAAAACCATAATCCAAAATACTATACTTATTGACGTGAGCATTATAGGTTTTGTTATCACTAAAAATAGCCACCTCCTTTAGCTTATAGACTTTCGGAACCAATTCAACAATCACACAGGTATCAATTATTGCTGAAACAAAAATGGACTTACTTTTATAACCCACAAAAGAAAACTTAAGAGTATCGGGCAAATCGTGCAATTGGATATTGAAAAAACCATTTTCATCACTCACCATACCAATATTATAACGAGCCGAGATGATATTGATATTTGATTTCTTTTCTTTTGTAATTGAGTCGATGACATAACCTGATATTTGTATCGGCTTGTTTTGGCATTGCAAGGAAACAGAAAACAAACAGCTAATGATTAATATGCAAAATACGCTTCTTTTCATATTTATGATTTATAAATTTATCCTGATGAATCAATTTAAAAATAATTAATGCCTCACCAAAACCTTAGTATTTACCACCACATCCTTACTACGTAATTGCACAATATAATGCCCAACCGGCAAGCTCACTGGATGTTCAAAATAATGGAAGTCTTGCTCATTAAACTCTAATACTGGCCTTCCCATTAAATCGTAAAACACAATTATAGCTTGCTCTATTTGCTTACTACTCCTCACAACTATACTCTCTGGATAATAATAGATTTGTATGTCACCTGCTTCTACGGGTTGGGTTCCCCACTCACTAAAATAGAGCTTGAAAGGATAGTCTCCATCGCTAGTGAAATAATCGAAACTATAATCCTCCTCTAATAAATTATGACGCGTTTTCCATATCAGGTCCTCTAAAACCAAATAATCAAAACCAATGTTTTTATCAATGCTTATGGTATAATTTCCATTTACGCCAGCTTCTACAAACAAATCCATCATTGCTGTATCTTGAAGTTGATTAATGACTAAAGGATAATCGTTGGCTTTGGTGAATATTTGTGGTCTATCATTATAGGTCAAACTATATTTTATGGCATCTTTATTTCCTTCAAAACTAGAAGATGATTCTGGATTAAAACTAATCATGGCTCTATCCACTCCTCCAGCTCCTTTGGCTTGTAAAACCAATTGGTTTCTTTCTTCATCAACTTCCTCTATATATTGTGAAGCATGAATTCTATCATCATTTTTTAACTTCATACTTTCGTTGCCTTCTGAGGAAACCCAAAACACATCTAAAGGCTGAATGAGAGGATTCTCAAAACCTAAACCATCCACAAAAGCAGAATAAGTGCTATCGGAAGCATGAAACCGATAGAGGGCTTGGTGAGACAGGTTGGACAAATCTAATTGAGTCCAGTCTAAGGATGATGGATAAGGATTCACAATTGGGAAGAGTTGCTCTTCTGTTTGTAAAGGAATTTCCAAATTAAAATCTCCAGTATTAAAAGTCCCATTAAAGTCTATATCTTTATTGCTACCCTTATAATAATGGGCATCTGTAGGGCTTGGATAATATGGAAACTGCTCTTCTGGATTCCATTCAAATTCGCTAGATGAAAAAGAAGATATATCATATAAATCAGAATACTGAAACCCACTAGATTCAACTGGACTTGCCAAAGTTTCGTTTAAAGTTGAGTCAGTAGAATAGTAGTAATCACAAGAACCAAAATCCTCCATAGCATGATTTTCTATTAAACTAGCCTTTTGCTTAGAGTTTCCTTTCAAGCTTATACTTCCATTATTGATAATTCTATCCAAAACACTCAAACTTCCCATTTCACTCACCTCTAGCTTGGCATTTTCTGTCACAATAATCTTTTTTACTTTCACTAGAGTATCTATCACTAAATCAAAAGGTGTAAAAGCATCAATACAAACCTCAGATGTAGTATCGGGAACCATTCCACTTAGCCAGTTTTCTGAATCATGCCAGCTGCTGTTCACTTTCCCTATCCAGTGATTATAATAATCTGTTTTACGAAATTTTTTAAGCCCTGATACCCCTACATCACCCGTATACAAACTTCCTATTGACGGAGTTTCAAAAAACAAAAGAGTATCTACACTTTTTGAATAAAAATCCACGTCCAATAAAACACCTTTAAAATTATCATAATCTTTCTCAACAGAAGCTAAATAAGAATCACCACCCTCATAAGATTCAATATAATTTGGATTTGAGTACTGACCCCAATCATTATCAGCAATATAAGAGCTTTCTTGTAATTTAATCATCACATCATGAATAATATCATATTTTGCAAAACTATTAAGCCAAACAACTTGATTTTCATCATCTTTGGTTATAGGAACTGTCTTAAGTCTACCCACCAAGGTATTGTTCTCAGACACTTTAAAATCAAATCGAACTATATTATTATCACCATTATAAGAAAATTGATTTAAATTTGTAATACGCTGAAATATATTATTTTGAAAATTATAGCTTGTCAAAAAAGTACTATCCAAATCATCATAAACATCTACAACTTCCTGAAAAACCAATTGTTGTTCATCTAGTTGTTCCAAGTTGGATATTTCCGTATTTTCATCACATTCAATCAAAACCTCCATATCATCAGTAAACACATTATACTTTACCAATTGAAAAGGCGAGTTTCCATTATCACTCACAATAGAATACATCATAGAATCACCAATCATTTGGGCAGATTCCTCGTACTTCATCCATGGGAAATCATTTAACTGAGTATAGGTATTAGTGTTCAAATCAAAAACATACTTTGAAGATGGGACATCATCAATAGTACTTCTAAGCAAACCCAGAACTCTATTATTACTTAAAATGAATAAATCGGAAGGATACAAACGATAATCAAGATCGTCAAACTGATGAAGAACACTATATTGCTTATTACGCGAGTCAAACTCAAACAAAACCCCTGAACCATCACCTCCGTTATCAATATTATAAACCCCACCAGACTTACAAACCCCAATAATTTTATCATTTACTAACTGTTGTATTTCAAAAGGATAAGAGCCTTTATTATTTCCATAAATATGATTCAAGTCACTAAGATGTTCATACCCCGAACCATCAATATTCAATCTGTCAATAGTAACTCTTCTATAATTATTCATTTTAAAAGATATAAACATGAAATCTTCTTGAGGGGATAAAACCAGATTCTTTTTAATCCCTAATGACTTCAGTGTATCGAAAGCATAAAGAAGGTCTATTTCTTTTGTAGCAGGCTTAAAAGTAAAAATTCCACCATCATCATTTAAACCATCCTCCAAACAACTACCATATAATATTCCATTCTTATCTTTTATAAATGTGCCATAAGGCTTTGTTCCTATTGATTCATCTATGGGTCCTATAGAGTCAAAGACTGAGTTTATTGGATTAAAAGAAAATACATAAAAGGCCCTATCGCTTTTTGATATCTGCCCTACGGAGTATAATTTATCATCATCTCCTCTAGCTAATCCATTAACTTGATCTCGTAGAATATATTTGTTTTCGAGCTTATATTCCTGTTGAAAGATTCCTGTTACTACATCATAACTATAGATTAATAGATATTTCTTACTATCTAAATACTGATAAGTGATACCATAGTATTTCCCACCATAAGGAATCAAAGAACCTGTAGGGAAATATTGTGCATCAATTAATTCATCCATATTATATAAAATAGATATTTCATCAGTTCGTAAATCTAATTTACAAATAACACCACCATAGGCTTCTACAATCTGACTCCATATAATGGTTGAATCATTAATCATTATTGGCCCTCCATCAGCAGTATAAAAAATGGCTTTATATCCTTCAATACTATCTACTTTCATGGTAATGGGATTTATCTTAAAAAGCCCTCTATCTCTTAATACATACCATAATGAATCATTCACAGCACAAAACCTCCCAAAAGGCCTATCCCCCAAAACCTTAAAGCTATTTGTTTGATAAGATGGGTTATATTTAATGAGGTAGGAACCAGAAATACTAATAAAATCTCCTGTAGAGCTATGTATTTCAGGTGTAACATTATCTAAATCTTCATCATAATTATACAATTGCAAAAACCGATGCTGTATAATTACATTTTTTGTTGCACTATCTATGGTATAGATAAACCCACCTTTGCTTAGTCCATCATATTCTTTCAATCCCCATATTTCAGATTGGGAGAATAAAGAGGAACTAAACAATATAAACAGAAAGAGAGCTATGTATTTCATGCTATTTTTTTTGGCCTATAAAATTAGTAAAAAAAACATATAAAACGTTAGAAACACATATTAATTTTCAGAAGCCACAAATTCAAAAACAAACCATGAAAAACATCTAAAGGCTTTATAAAACTCAAAAGCAGTAGATGATAAATAAAAACATATCTGTATAATTTAGTAAATTTGCAGCCAAATAAAGACTAGAACATGAAGGTAACTTTTTTAAAAACTTCCAAAGCCAGGAAATTTGATTATAAGCCTCGATTTTATGATGCTCAGAAAGAAGCTGATGAGAAGCGAAAGAAAGAAATAGAAGATAATATAAAGAATCCAGAGCGTTTAAATCTACGTAGAGAAATGCAACAGAAATGGGGTCGTCATGATAGGACTAGAAAAAAATCGAAGTCCTATTCTTTGGCCATTTATATTGTCCTTCTCATTGCAATCATTTATTTCATGTTCTTTAAATAAAATATGGCAGATAAAATCAAATTACTCCCCGATTCGGTAGCAAACCAAATCGCAGCTGGTGAAGTTATCCAACGCCCAGCCTCTGTTGTTAAAGAGCTTTTAGAAAACGCCTTAGATGCTGGAGCCTCTTTAATCAACCTGATTATTAAAGATGCTGGAAGAACCCTCGTTCAAATCACCGATAATGGTAGTGGAATGAGCGCCACTGATGCTCGCATGTGTTTCGAAAAACATGCTACTTCTAAGATAAAAACACCCGACGATCTTTTTAATTTAAATACCCTTGGCTTTAGAGGTGAAGCTTTAGCCAGTATTGCGGCTATTGCTCAGGTTGAATTAAAGACAAAAACAGAAGATGAAGAATTAGGTACCGAAATTATTATCGAAGGTTCACAGTTTAAATCACAAGAAAACTGCAGCACTAGCACTGGAACTTCTTTTTCAGTAAAGAATCTGTTTTATAATGTTCCGGCGCGAAGAAATTTCCTAAAATCGAATCCTGCCGAAATTAGACATATTATCGAGGAATTTCAAAGAGTCGCTTTGGTACATCCCGATGTAGCATTCAATTTTTATAATAATGGTAATGTAGTTTATCAATTAAAATCGGCTCCTTTGAAAGTAAGGATAGCTCAGGTGATTGGTCAGAAAAATTATGAGGAGAAGTTAGTCCCCATTGCAGAACAAACTGAAAACCTGAAAATTTCTGGTTTTATTGGAAAACCTGAATTTGCCAGAAAAAAAAGAGGCGAACAATACTTCTTTGCCAACAATAGGTTTATCAAACATCCCTACTTTCACCATGCTGTGGAAAGTGCCTATAGCGAACTGGTCCCAGACGGCTCTACTCCTAGCTACTTCATCTTTCTAGAGGTCAATCCAGAAGATATAGACGTTAATATTCACCCTACCAAAATAGAGGTGAATTTTACGGACAAGCAATTAATATATGCAGTTTTGGCTGCTTCTATCAAAAAGGCTTTAGGGCAATTTAGTTTAACCCCCAGCCTCGATTTTGAACAAGAGGACAGCATGAAATTCGAATTCCCAGCAGACCGCCCTGTTCGTCCTCCAAGCGTTAAAATAAACCCAGATTATAATCCCTTTGAATCGGAGAAACCAGAACCCAACCCCAGACAAGAAAGCAACCACGAAAATTGGGATAAGCTTTACGATTTTGACACTCCTGCTTCTTCAGCACCCAGCCACTCATCCAGCTCCTTTAGCTCTCCTGACTCTTTTAGTTCTGACACTCCAGATATTCAGCCTAGCCAGCATGCCGAATGGGCAGCCTCCTCCATGGACATGATACCAGAAGAGGATTCTGATGTTAAAATAAAAAGCACCACCTTTATTCAATTGGGCTTTACCTATGTGATTTCCAGTTTAAAATCGGGCTTGATTATGATTCACCAGCAATTGGCTCACGAGCGAATTTTGTATGAAAAGTACTTAGAGCAATACGAGAACCGCCAGATAGCAAGTCAACAATTACTCTTCCCGGTTAATATCAATCTCTCTGTGGAAGAATTGAGTTTGGTGAGAGAAATTGAAGAAGAATTAAAAGGCTTTGGTTTCGATTTGGAATATTTCGGCCAATCAGGTATCATCATCAACGGAAGCCCTATGGATGTTTCCGAAGGTAAAATCCCGTCTATTATAGATGAGATTCTTCAAAACATAGACTCAGGACAAGACCCAGGGCAGGAACGTAAAAAAGCTTTTGCCAGAAGCATGGCTCGTCAATTGGCCATTAAAGTAGGGCAGAAATTAGAAAATCATGAAATGGATCAGCTTACCGATGCCCTTTTCTCTTGCAAAGTTCCAGAAGTTTCTATCGATGGAGAACCTATTGTGAAGACTTTATCTTTAGATGAAATTCGGAATCGATTTTTGCAGTAAGAAAGCTATATCACAGAGGACACAAAGAAGCCACAAAGTTTCACAGAGAAAACTTAAAAAGGTGATTTACCCTGTTTAATAATTCCAATGTTTCTGGGTAGACGCTTTGATATTGTAACAACTGAAATCTTCTTTTGAGATTTTTAAAATCAATTATGACAAAAGTTCAACTTCATTCTGAATTCTTTCTTTAATAGCATCCCAATTTGTCTTTTTCAAAAAGATAGGTTCTGGTTCTTGATCAGCATCGAAAAAATATAATAGACTTTTGATAATTTGAAAGCTGTTCTGGATTTTATATTTCTTCATATAGAGCGAAATCATTTCTTTCAATGAAAACCTCTCCAAGAGGAAATACACATCCACAAAATCTTTCTTAGCTCCCCGTCCATTTATAGCAGACAGTTTCATTGCTGTCAAATCTTCTAAATCTAATATTCTAATTCCATCGATTTGATGAATTGGCTTAAGTAAATCATATTTATAGCTAATATATTCTGTCTTTATTTCTTTTTCCTTGTAAGAAATCACATGAGAAACAGTATTCAGATCCATATAGGAATTTGAAATAGAAAAATGCTTATCTGAAAAATCATGAAGTGAGACCGTATCAAAATCTTCTTGAGTAAAAAAATCTAAATCAACAGATATTCTATGCCCAAGGTAAAGAGCAATAGCTGTACCTCCAACTAAAAAGAATTTTGAGAAATACGCTTCCTCGGAAATCTCTTTTAATAAGTCCAATGTTTCTGGGTAGACGCTTTGATATTGTAACACCTGAAATCTTCTTTTGGGATTTTTAATATAACACTAAGAAAGTTTAGTGTTTTATCATTGAAATGCCTAACCCTCACCACTTCTGATTTAATTTTTTCAAGCCCAAAATACGACTTTATCAATTTCCAATCAGAAATATCACCCTTCTGAACTACTCTTTCAATAATAAATCTGGCATGCTCTTCACCATTTAAACTATTGAAGTCGATGTCCCAAAATAAAGCTTTATTGAGTTGTGACAATTCCATGAAACAAAGGTAAGAAAAATACAATATGGAGAATTGCTGCCATGACAGCCTGACACAAATCACAATTATTTACAAAACAATGATTCTACAAGCAAGATAATCAGTATCACATCTAAAATCTTAGTATTTTTGGCAACAATTTTGATAGAGCAATAAAAAAACATTTATGAGTCAGCAATTTCGTCCCAATAAATTTGGAATCTTACCCCCGGTAGTTAAAAACCTATTGATCATTAATGGTTTGTTTTATTTAGCCACCATGGCCTTGGGTTCTGCCTATCAAATTGATTTAATAGAACTATTAGGCTTGCACTATGTTGGCGCTTCCGATTTTAGACCTTATCAATATTTCACCTATATGTTTATGCATTCCAGCACCAACTACTCACATATTCTATTTAATATGTTTGCCCTGTGGATGTTTGGAAATACGCTAGAGAATGTTTGGGGCAGCAAGAAATTCCTGATTTACTATCTATTTACCGGAATTGGGGCAGCAGTCATTTACACCTTCTGGATTGGTTTTGAAATTTCACCAACGGTAAATGCCATCGACCAGTTTTTAAATAATCCCTCACTGGAAGGATTTGCGGTATTTAGAAACTCTGAATATTTCCAAGTCGCCAATTATGATATTCAAAACAGTTTTAATGCTTTCGTGGAATCTTATAACAGAAGTATTGCTACAGATAAAGGATTAGCCCTTCAACAAGCGGTTAACTTTATGAGCGACTATAGAGAATCCTTTTTAAATGCCCACACTGTAGTGGGAGCCAGTGGAGCTGTATATGGTATTCTATTGGCCTTTGGTATGATGTTCCCAAATAGCATTATCTATTTATACTTCGCCATTCCAGTGAAAGCAAAATACTTTGTCATGATTTTTGGAGCTCTTGAATTATACTCTGGAATCTCGAACCGCCCAGGTGATAATGTGGCACATTTTGCCCACCTTGGAGGAATGTTATTTGGCTTCATTTTAATTTCCATATGGAAGAAAAGAGGAAAACTATACTAAATGATAGGACAGAATCCATACGCAAACAGTGGGAAATCCATGCTGGAAGAACTAAAATCTTTTTTCAAAAGAAATGATATGCTCACCAGATTAATGGTCATCAACATCAGTGTTTTTGCACTGATCAATATCTCTGGACTCCTCCTCTACTTATTAAACATCGATAGAGAGTTTCTAGAGATCCATGGTGTTTATCGATTGACCTATTACTTAAGCTTACCCTCTGACTTGGGTTCTTTTTTAATGCGTCCTTGGTCACTCATTACCTATATGTTTGTCCAAGAAGGTATTTTTCATCTCTTTTTTAATATGATGATATTATATGTGGGTGGACAAATTTTCAATCGCTTTGTTGGAGAGTCTAAATTATTAAGCACCTATATATTAAGTGGAATTGCAGGAGCTATTTTATATGTACTCACCTTTAATATTTTCCCTGCCTTTCAAAATGTAGTTGGAGGAAGCTTTGCCATTGGCTCATCCGCTTCCGTTCTAGGGGTTTTTATTGCAGCCGCTACTTTCGCACCTAACCTTCCCCTAAATGTCATTTTTCTGGGAGATGTAAAACTGAAATATATTGCGATTGTTTTTATAGCCTTAGATCTATTGAATATCAGAAATGGAAATGCTGGTGGACATATCGCACATCTTGGTGGTGCATTTTATGGTTATCTTTTTAGTAGTCAACTTAAAAAGAATGTGGATATCAGTAAAAGCTTTAATCAATTACTGCTAAAACTAAAATCCTATTTCTATAGCGAGAAGAAAAAAAGCAGTTTTAAAAACGTACATAAAAACCCTAAAAGACCAAGTACGGACGAGGACTATCTAAAGAAAAAAAATGCCCATCAAGCCGAAATCGATCAAATTTTGGACAAAATAAAGAAGTCAGGTTATGAGAGCTTGTCAACTCATGAAAAACAGAAACTCTTTGATGCCAGTAATAGATCTTAAAATAAATAGGCATGCATAAGGTCATTTTTGTTAGAATCCTCCGAATCTCAAGTCATTTTCCTGTAAATATTCGCTTTCCAGTTATTGGACATTTTATTGTCAAAAACACCCCATTTTAGTTTGAATAATTTAGGTACGGACCATGAGATCGGCCTACATTTGTATTGAGATAGTAATTAATTACTTTTGGGCTTTCAAACAATTAAAAAATTAAAATTTAGAACAAAAACCGACGGACTACATAACTAATAGTTCGTTCCCTTTAACAACAACACACAACACACACAATTCAAAAGAACCTGAAACTACCTTTTCAGGTTCTTTTTTTATGTACAGTTTTTCAATTAGAGCATCAGGCGAATAATTAAATCCGCTATCCAATTTATTTTCAAAAGGCCTCCATTTCCATAGATTAACCAAGCCTATTTTTTCATACTTTTGCAATCTTAAATTTTTAAAGGAAGAATATTATGAAATTGTCTCATAAATGGTTGAAAGAGTATGTAGAGTTTGACAAGACTCCAGAAGAAATGGATAGAATTCTAACCGATTGTGGCCTAGAAGTAGAAGGCATTGAAAAAGTGCAATCTATTAAAGGCGGACTGGAAGGAATTGTGATTGGAGAAGTGATGACTTGTGAACAACATCCTAATGCCGACAAACTGAGCAAAACAACTGTAGATGTTGGTGGAGAAAGACACCTCGATATTGTTTGTGGCGCTCCAAACGTAGCAGCTGGCCAAAAAGTGTTAGTGGCCACTGTAGGTACTACTCTTTATGATGGCGATGATTCCTTTAAAATCAAAAAATCGAAAATCCGTGGTGAAGCTAGTGAAGGTATGATTTGTGCTGAAGATGAGCTTGGCCTAGGAAAATCGCACGATGGAATTATGGTTCTAGAAGCTGACGCCCAAGTTGGACAAGAAGCAAAAGCCTTTTTTAATATTGAGGATGATTTCGTTTATGAAATTGGTTTGACTCCTAACCGCTCCGATGCCACTTCTCATATTGGCTCCGCTCGCGATGTAGTTGCCGTTCTAAACCATATAAATCAGAACAAAGGAGCCAGCTTAAAAATGCCTTCTGTGGACGATTTCAAAGTAGACAATACTGATTTAGATATAGAAATAGAAGTAGAAGACGAAGCGGCTTGTCCTCGTTATTCAGGAGTAACATTAAGCAATCTTAAAGTTGGAGAATCTCCAGAATGGTTGAAGAACTATTTAGAAGCCATCGATATTCGCTCTATCAACAATTTGGTTGACATTACCAATTTTGTGATGCTGGAAACTGGTCAACCTCTTCATGCTTTCGATGCTAAAGCGGTGACTGGAAACAAAGTGATTGTAAAGAAAATGGCCAAGGATTCTACTTTCGTCACACTTGATGATGTAGAAAGAAAACTCAGTGGCGAAGATTTAATGATTTGCAATGCAGAAGAAGGCATGTGTATTGGTGGTGTATTTGGTGGTAGTAAATCGGGAGTTACTGATGAAACCACTAGTATATTCTTAGAATCAGCTTGCTTCGATCCTAAAACCATTCGATTAACTTCTAAGTTCCATACTTTGAAAACCGATGCCAGCTTCCGTTTTGAAAGAGGTACCGACCCTAACATCACTGTTTACGCCTTAAAACGCGCGGCTTTATTAATGAAAGAAATCGCTGGAGGTGTCATCAGTTCAGAAATTAAAGATTTCTATCCAAACCCAGTTGCCCCTGTTGAAATTGATGTGAAATATACAAATGTGGATCGTCTAATTGGAAAATCTATCGACAGATCTCAAATCAAGAGCATTTTAGAAGATTTAGATATACTTGTAGTCAACGAGACCGAAGAAGGTATACGCGTTGCTGTTCCTACTGTTAAAGTGGAAGTCACTCGTGAGGCTGACATTATAGAAGAAATTTTAAGAGTCTATGGAATGAATCACATTCATTTTACTGACCAAGTTCATTCCGCTTTAGCCTTTTCTAAAAAACCTAATCCAGAGAAATACCAGAATATGATTTCTGATTATCTTTCTGCCAATGGTTATGCCGAAGGAATGAACAACTCATTAACCAAATCCTCTTATTATATCAAGGACGAAAACTACGATGAAAAGACATTAGTTCGTATGTTGAATCCTCTAAGTAGCGATTTAGATGTACTTCGTCAGAGTTTATTATTTGGTTCCTTAGAAAACTTGGTTTATAATATCAATCGTAAAGAGCCTAATGTGAAGCTTTATGAGTTTGGCAAAGCTTACCAATTCAAAAATCCAGAAGCTGATGTAGTCACCAAAAGGTACCAAGAAGAAAAACACTTGGCTATTATCCTTAGCGGACAAGAGAAATTAGAAAACTGGAATCACGACAAAAAAGAAATCGATTTCTTCTTTGTAAAATCTATGGTTCAGCGTATTCTTACTAAACTTCAATTTACAGCTAAAGAAATTACAGCCGAAAAAACTACTAATAAACAATTCAAAGAAGGATTAGTGATTAGTGTTCGTAAAAAACCTGTTGTTGAGTTCGGAGAATTGTCTTCCAAATTATTGAAATCATTCGGAATCAAGCAAAAAGCCTTCTATGCAGATTTCAATTGGGAAAATGTGATGAAACTATCTAAGCAATTCGATGTTCAGATGGAAGAGATAGTGAAGTTCCCAATGGTAAGAAGAGATTTAGCCTTAGTGGTAGACAAGTCAGTGACTTTTGGAGAAATTGAAGCCATTGCTCACAAAGCAGAAAAAAACATTCTTAAATCTGTTGGTTTATTCGATGTTTTTGAGGGCAAACCATTAGAGGAGGGTGAAAAATCTTACTCTATCAACTTCTTCTTGCAAGACAACAACAAAACACTAAACGACAAACAAATAGATAAACTCATGAACCGCCTGATCATGCTTTATGAAAAGGAATTAGGCGCTTTGATTAGAAAATAAGATAAGAGATTTAGGATCGTAAACCCCCTAGAGGGGGTTTACGATCCTAAACTTTAAAAGAAGAAATAAGAAGCAAATAATATCCTCAAATTCCCAACAGGGTTTAAATCTTGAGGTACACCATATTCATCATAAGAAGCACCATAACTTGCATTGGTATACTCTCCTTCTAGAGCAAACTTCAATTTATTGACTTGATATGAAACTCTTGGAGAAACTCTATACATACTTGCTATATTGGTTCCTAAACCATATTTGGGTCCAACGATTTTATCCTTAGCACCTAAATTTTGAGAATATCCAGCAAAAACTCCTACTTGGAACTTTTTTCCATTACTAGAAATATCAATCCAAGAAGACATGGTGTTCAAAGTAGTATAGCTCACAAAACCCTTTTCAAGGTTTGTAGAATCGCTGATAGCAATGCCTCCTATTGACAAAACATCTGGCATATTCTGCCCATAAACGCCTTGCATTTTAATGGTAATAGGCTTCAAATTCACTCTTAAGAATGCAAAAGCATTATAACCACCCACCGACTCGTCCGTCTGATATCCTAATGAGGTTTTAGTTTGTGGAGCAATTTGCTTATAACTGGCACCTAAACCAAAAAGGATGGCATCCCCAGGTTTTAAATGTACCTGCAAACTGAGTTCTGGAATATTAGAATTCCTTAGAAACTCACTACTTACTAATGTTGAAGATGGAGCAAGAGGATTTGGTCCTCTGCTGGCATAATCTCTTTGAGAATTAGCCACAAAGATAAATTTCGCTAAACCCATGGATTGACTCACTCTAATCTGAGGACTTCTTCCAAAAGGCTGAAAAGGCACACCTGTATTAAATGAAATAGTACCCGGAAAACAATCGGTCACAAACATGGGAATCCAATATTGACCTAGCAATACCTCTGTGGATGTCCATTTCATTTTAATGTAAGCATGACGTAATCTAAATAAGTTGATGTTTGGATTTAACTGTCCAAAGAAATCACCTTCTATTTTTGCTGAAATATCCGCATTTAAGGCCTTAGCACCATTAACACTCACTCCCAATCTAGATTGAATGGAAAGAAAATTAAAGCTGCTTGCACCATTCAAATCATTTCCATCGGGATCTAAATCTTCTGCAGCCGGAAATAATAAAAAATGGCCTTCTCGGGCTGATACGGTTTTGCGAGAATCCCAAAACATATCATTTTTCACAAAGCCGCCTACTTTAACTTTCACCTCACTCACCTCTTGTCCAAAAGATAGAAATGGAATTAAAAACACGAATAAGAATAATTTTCTCATACTAAATTTGATTATATCGTTATTTGTTTGGTGGGAAAATCTTGTCTAAAAGACTCCTCTCTTTCAAAGGCTCTCCCAATAAAATATTAATATTATTTTCAGCAGTAAGATTCTCAGGCCATAATTCCAATGCCAATTGATAATACTCCACTGCCTTTTCTACTTGATTTTGATGACGAAGTACAATGCCCAAATTGGTATAACTCACAGATAATCTACGAGTCATTTCTACTTGTGCAGTTTCTATTTCTTTCACTCTTTTATTCACATAATCATTGCGCAAAGATATATCCAATAATGGAAATTCCCTCTGGTAAATAGACTGAAAATGAATCAGCAATTCTTCATGATTTAGCTCTCCAAATTTCAGAAGCCAATCATCGTAAATATTAATTCCCTCTAGAATTTCACACTCTGAAAGACCAATAATAGAATCCCTTTCCACTTGGGAAACCGCTTCAAACAAAGCAATATTTAACAATACTGCAGCTCGGTTATTATGGAGTACTGCTACTTCATAAGAATTCTGATAATCATCTAATTGAGCATATATAAGATAGATAGAGTCCAGTAAATCAAAAATATCATTATACTTTTTCTCGACTGCCAGATTATTATACTCACTATATAACTCCTTAGCATGCCTTACTCGAGGATCTTCAGCATCATTAACCCGACTATAATAGAGATTGGCATACCACAGGCCAGCTATGAATATAATCACCATTACGATACTAAGAATTCCTGAAGTACGGTTAAACTTAATGATTCCCATTTTTAACTATGTACATTTTCAACTAAGAACTTTCTAATTTCCACTGGAGTTTCTTCCGTAAATTTCGAAACAATGATATTAGTTAATATGGCTAATGGTGCACCAATCCATGCAAAATACCAAGCGCCTAACCAATAGTTCATAAACTCATGGGCAGGAAGTATTAGATTAAATTTTCCGGCAACAAAATAGGTGATTGCAATAAGAGAAACCATACCCCCAACTATTAATCCCCATGTAGCGCCTTTTCTATTGGAACCACTCCACCAAATTCCCAGAAGGAATAATGGAAAGATAGTACAACCAGCTAAAGAAAAAGCAACAGCCACTAACTGGCCAATTAATGCTAATTTCATTAAAGCAATAAGTGTTACTATAATGGCCATTAATACAGTCGCCCAACGCGCCATTGCCAGTTGTCTTTTTGGAGAACAGCTTGGATTAATGACCTTCACATATAAATCGTGGGAGAATGCAGAGGCACCAGCTACTAACAATCCAGAAACCGTAGAAAATGCTGCAGAAACTCCTCCGGCAGCTAAAAGACCAACAATAAGAGGATTGATATTTCCAAGCTGAGCCGTGTATACTACAATGGCATCTTTAGATAATTTTCCAACTTCAGGGTTTGCAGAAAGAATAGTTCCCAAGGCAGAATAAACTGGGGCACTCCAATATAAAATACAGATGAAGAATAAGCCCCAAACCACTGACCAACGCGCATCACGTACTTTAGGCACTACATAAAAACGCTGAATAACGTGTGGCAAACCTGCGGTTCCTACCATTAAAGAGAAAGTAATAGCCATAAACTGGAAAAAAGTTTGTCCACTTGAAGGGTCCCAAGGCATGGCATATTCGGGACTTGGCGTAATGGCAAAGTCATGCCCGAAGGAGTTCACCATATTGACCATTTCTGGCGCAGGAATTCCGGTTACAATATCAGTAACAATAGAACCATATCCAATTTGAGGAAGCAACCAGAAATAATCATATTTGAAGGAGAGTATAAAAAGTGGTATCAAGAAAGAAATAATAATGATAATATATTGAATCTGCATATTTTTGGTGACTCCAAGCATACCTGATATTAATGTATAGCTTAAAACCACAGCTCCACCAACCATTACAGCAACAGCATAATCAATACCTAATATCCACTTAAATAATAGTCCTATTCCTCCAAATTGCCCCACACAATAAGCTATTGAAATCAGAATGGCTACAATGGCACCACTAATTCTTAATGTTTTTGAATAAAATCTATCGCCAATAAAATCGGCAGCGGTATACTTTCCATATTTTCTAATCTGACCTGCCATTAAAACAAGTAACAATACATATCCACCTGTCCAGCCTATCACATAAGCTAAACCATGATATCCGCTACCATACATTAAAGCAGCCATTCCCAAGAAAGAAGCGGCACTCATCCAGTTCGAGGCAATCGCCATTCCTGAGCCTACTTTTGAGATTTTTCGGCCTGCTGCAAAAAAATCATTGGTGTCTTTGGCACGAAAAACAATCCCCACCACCACAAACAAAATGAGGATGCTTAATAGAATTAATGCAGGACCCAATTTAAAACCGCCTTCCAAAGTGGTTGAGGCATTTGCAAATATATATCCTGGAAGCAATATGGAAATTGCCAATAAAATCTTTTTCATATCTATGCTTTTAATATTCGAATTTTGATGAAAACCCATGATTATTCTTCTGTAATGCCAAGCCTAAACATAGCTTTATCCGTAGCGATACAATAATAAAGACAAATACCTACAAATAGAATCAGTAGGAATACCCCAGTATAGAAGTAATGGAAAGGAAATCCCAAAAAAACATAATCGGTAAGAAAGGATTGATTATGTATCAGATATTTAGCCATCACCATTTCAACCATTTCAGTATTAAGAGTGGAAGAACTAGCCGCTGCAAGTTCTATAGGCAATAATTTAGCTTCCAAACTATAAGGCTCCACATTAATCAATTTTGCGCTTAAAGAACCTAAATCTGCTTTTTGATTAGGATAGTCGGATTTCCCGAATTCAGCACTCCTCAGAATTTCAATTTTATTACCAAGTAAGGCCTTTTGACTTTCCCCCGCCAATTCAAAAGTAAAATGACTCACCGCAGCATTCAAATAAACACGATCCTCTGGTTTAAGTGTTACTTTTCCCAAAACGGATAAGGCAGACTTAATGAACACTTGTTTTTCCAAATCACTAGCCTGACCACTTTTTAACTGATTCCAAACACCTTGGTATTCCACATAAGCCATTTCGGGAGTAGGTTCTTCAATTACTTTTAAAAAGATTTGAAATCCAAAAATACAAACAGCCCAAACTGTTAATAGGGTGATGGATAAATTCCGGTTAAATTTTGCCAATTTAGTTGTTGGTTGAAAGAAACTAATGTGATAGTCCTTTTCATTTAGATTCTTCATCTCATCCATTGAATAAATATTAAAATTAAACAACACATCGCTAGCCCCAATATTGGTTAGCTTTTTCACTTATTCTCAGGGTAAATATATGCAGTAATGTTATTTAATAAACAATCAACCAATGAATTAACAAAACACTCACTATCGAATATTCAATAAGTATATTCGAAAACCCAGTAAATTTAGGTATTTCAGACTCCAGAATGTTGTCGAAATGCTTATTTAGAACAGATTTAATTAATAAGAATAATGAGCATTTGCTTATTAAAATTAAGGCTCGGATAATGAGCAACTTAAGAAATCTTATTAAAAAATGGCCTAAATGGATGCGCATTCAATTTATTTTGACTTTGAAAAGAAGATAGTCAAATACGAAAAAAAGCCCCCCTGATTTCATTGATATAGGATTGAAATAAAAATAAAGGAAATATGATCAAACTACAAAAAAACCCCAACTCTAAATACTTTAGGCAATTAAATACTCTAAGTACTATTTTAGCTGTCATTCCACGCAAAGGAAACGCAAAGGTTTTCGCAAAGGTTTTCGCAAAGCTCGCTAAGGGATCAAAATCTTGAGTATAACGAAAGGATTGGAGCCCTAGATTCAGAAACAAACCAGTTAAAAACTCAAGGGCGCTATCCTTTCACTACGACAATTTCGACAAGTGATCGAAGCTCAATGACCAAAAAGCTCTCATACTTTTAATCCTCCAATCATAGGCGATTCTATCAAGAAACTCAACTTTGAACTTTGAAAAGTCGAACATCAAACTTTAAACTCTAAGTACTCTATAATCTTTAAGTACTCCTTAGAACTACATAGGATCCACATCAATCACCACACGAATGGCTTTATATTGCTTTCCGCTATTGAAGGCATCGAGAATATCATGAATGACCTTGCGAGAGGAATCAATAGGATAGCCTTTTTCTAATTTTAATAATACTTCTTTAAGATAAAGATTACGCATTCGTGCAACCATGGGGTATTCTGGACCTATGATTCTTTGTCCGAATTTTTCTCTCAGAAGGCTAGAAAAATCTTGCATGGCCTCATTGAGTACCCTATAATCTTTGTGCTTTAAAGTAAAGCGAATCAAACGATAGAATGGAGGATATTTATAATTTCTTCTTTCCAAAATCTGGCTGTCATACATTTTTTGATAACTATTCTCTATCACATAGCGAATAACAGAATGATAGGGATTAAAAGATTGGATAATGACTTTACCTTTTTTCTCTTTTCTACCTGCCCTACCGCTCACCTGCACCAACATTTGAAAACTGCGTTCGAAAGCTCTAAAGTCAGGGAAATTGATCATATTATCGGCATTTAAAACCCCCACAACACTCACATTCTCAAAATCTAATCCTTTGGTGACCATTTGTGTTCCCACTAAAATATCGATCTTCTTATCAGCGAAATCCTCAAATATTTTTTCAAAGGCATTCTTGGCTCTGGTGGTATCTAAATCCATACGCTTGATTCTAGCCTCAGGGAGAATGATTGATAAATCCTCCTCTAGTTTTTCTGTACCAAAGCCTTTCATTCTGACTTCTTTACTACCACAACTCCCACAGGTATGCATTAAATGAGAGGAATGTCCGCAAATATGACATCGCAATCGGTTCTGATTTTTATGATACACCAAGCTGATATCACAATTTGGACATTCTGGAATCCAGTTACAGACTTCACATTCTAAGCGTGGCGCAAAGCCTCTTCTATTTTGGAATAGTATTACTTGTTCATTTCTTTCCAAGGCCTCTTTTACATGCATCATTAAGAAGGAAGAGAAATGCCCATTCATGGTTTTTCTTTTGGTTTCATGCTTCACATCAGACACCAAAATCTCTGGCAATCGACCTTCACCAAATCGCTCGGTCAAACTCACCAAACCATATTTTCCTGATCGTGCATTATAATAAGTTTCTACCGACGGTGTGGCAGAACCTAAAACCACTTTGGCTTTATGCTGATTTGCCAATACTAAAGCCGCATCGCGAGCATGATAACGAGGAGCAGGATCAAATTGCTTATAACTATTATCATGTTCTTCATCCACAATAATTAAACCTAGGTTTTTAAAGGGTAAAAACACCCCCGAGCGAGCCGACAATATGATTTGATAAGAAGGCGTTCCTTCTTCTTCATTCAAAACTTTATTCCAGATTTCAACTCGCTCATGGATGTTATAGCGAGAATGATAAACACCCACTTTCTCACCGAAATACTTTCGTAATCTATTAATGATTTGAGCCGTTAAGGCAATTTCAGGAAGAAGGTATAATACTTGCTTCCCTTCTTTAATCACCTCATCCATCAATTTGATATAGATTTCGGTCTTTCCACTTCCGGTAATCCCATGCAATAGGCAAGCTGGTTGTTTTCCAAAACTGTTTTTCACCGCCTCAAAAGCTTCATTTTGCGCAAAGCTCAATTCTATACTTTCTACTTCTTTGGCTTTTGCAAAATCCACCAAACGGCTAATACTTTGCTCAAAACTAAAAAACACCCCTTTTTTCTCTAAAGAAGCATAGGCAGATGCTCCATTTTCAAGTTGAGATAAAAGTTCTTTCTTAGGTAAATCTAAATGATTCCCGCCTCGCTTTTGTGATAAGTGCAAAAAAGCCATTACCACTTCCAACTGCTTAAAGGCTCGTTTTTCTAGTTGACTAAACAATTCTCGTAAAGCCTCTTCTTCTCTATACTCCTCTACCAACTGAACTCTAGTCTCTTTCCTTACCTTATATTTATCTTCTAGCTCCTCCTCCATCAATACAATGCCCTTCTCGGTCATGGTTTTAATGAGAGGAAATACTTTTTTTAAATCGGTAAGTTCTGATGCCTGAGTAATACTTATATTATCCTGATTCTGAAGTGCTGTTAATATTAATGCTTCTTTTTCATTTAAAGAAATACTACCAATCTCAAAATCGGGATTTAAGACCAATTTCGATTCGCTACTTAGCTTAAAAGCTGTGGGAAGCGCCGCATTCATCACCTCTCCTATACCTGAGATATAATATTTAGAAATCCAAGTCCAGAATTTCAATTGGTATTGATTTACAATAGGATAAGCATCTAATACTGCCAAAATATATTTGGGTTGATAATTCTGAGGAATGTTTTCATGCACAGAAACCACTAAAGCCGCATATACTTTTCTAGTGCCAAACTGCACCAGAACTCGCATCCCTTGCGCTACCATTTCATTCATTTCGAAAGGCACACGATAGGTAAAACTTCCATCGAGGGGAAGTGGTAAAATAACCTCTACAAAAAGCGTTTTTCTATCCATAAATTGAAATACAAAATTAGAAAATAATAAGTGTATTTGGATTACAATTTAGTATTTATGAAGATAATATGATTTTAGTAAAAAATTAGACCAATTAAGGTCATTTATGAACGCCTAATTTTCGTAGATTTGAACACCTAAAATTTCAATATGGCCATCATTAATTCCGTTATAACTTGGATCATTAAAAAGCGAATTCATCAGATTGATTTGTTTATGAAATACCCTCATGATGTGCAAGAGGAATGGTTTAAGAAATTATTACAAGCAGGCAGAGAAACCGAATTTGGAAAAAAATATGACTTTGACTCCATTCGCAATTACGAGCAATATCGTCAACGAGTTCCAATACATTCTTATGCTACCTTGAAACCATATATCGACCGGCTGCGAGCTGGTGAACAAGATTTACTCTGGCCTTCTGATATTAAATGGTTTGCTAAATCATCGGGCACTACCGCCGGAAAGAGCAAATATATTCCAGTAAGTCGACACGCTTTAGAAGAGTGCCATTTCAAAGCTGGAAAAGACATGCTATCCATCTACGTTAACAATCATCCCGAGACTATGGTTTTTGATGGTCGAAGTATAGCTATGGGCGGTAGTCATAATATTTCAGATGTAAATAATGAGGAGTATTACGATGGTGATCTTTCTGCTATTTTAATTGAGAACCTCCCCTTTTGGG
This sequence comes from Lentimicrobium sp. S6, assembly GCF_013166635.1. NCBI lineage: Bacteria > Pseudomonadati > Bacteroidota > Bacteroidia > Bacteroidales > Lentimicrobiaceae > Lentimicrobium > Lentimicrobium sp. S6. The sequence goes on from NZ_JABKBZ010000023.1 coordinate 34,590, forward strand.
CTCAAATTCTCCGTACTCCCAATAGAGAAATCGCCTTGATGGACGAGTGGGAAAGTAAAATTGAAAAAATGGCATTAATCACCATGGAGGAAGATGTAACTTCACTTTCTGGTGTTCCATCATGGACTTTATTATTAGTGAAAAAGATTTTAGAAATAAGTGGTCAAAAATATATTAAAGAGATTTGGCCCAATTTGGAGGTATTTATTCACGGTGGAATTAAATTCGAACCCTACCGCAAACAGTTTGCTGAATTAGTTGGCCCGAGTGGAATCAATTATCAGGAAACTTATAATGCTTCTGAAGGTTTTTTCGGAATCCAAGACCGAACAGATAGCAATGAGATGCTTTTAATGTTAGATTATGGAATATTCTATGAATTCATTCCTATGAGTGAAATTGATAAAGAATTTCCACAAGTCATTCCACTTGGTGAAGTAGAATTAGGGGTGAATTACGCCCTCCTCATCTCCACTAATGCAGGATTATGGCGCTATAAAATTGGAGACACCATTGAATTCACTTCTACTAATCCCTATCGGTTTTTAATTACTGGCCGAACCAAATACTTTATTAATTTGGTGGGAGAAGAAATTATTCTCGACAATGCCGAACGAGCTTTAAAAGTAGCTTGCGAAAAATGCAATGTGATAGTAGATGAGTATATGGCAGGTCCTGCTGATATTAAAAACGGAGCGCAAGCCAGACACGATTGGATGTTTGAATTTATAAAAGCCCCAACGGACTTGGCTGTTTTTGGAGATGCTTTGGACAATGCGCTAAAATCCTTAAATTCAGATTACGAAGCCAAAAGATATAAAGACATGATATTACACCCCCCTCATCTCACCAGCTTAAAACCTGGCACCTTTTATGCTTGGTTAAAAAGCAAAGGCAAATTGGGTGGGCAACATAAAGTTCCTCGTTTACTCAACCAACGCCCAATTATTGACGAAGTATTAAGTATTCATTATGAATAAAATTATTAACACTGGCATTGTATTACTTTTCCTCCTCCAAAATATTGCTTTTGGACAATATTATCATTTCGAACAAGCGAAATCAGCACAATACACTGGTAACAAAATAAGCTGTGATGATAGAGGGAATCTATTGATTGCTGCCAAAGGTAACCTCACCAAACTGGACTTCTCAGGAAACTTCATCGCCAATTACCACCCCTTGTTTCCAGGGAAAATCAAATGCATTGACGCCAAAGACCCTCGCAGGATATTACTATATTATAAGACATACTCCTATATTCTTTTCCTAAATCAGGATTTGGCCAACGCAGGGTCACTCAGCTTTTACAACCTAAACAGAAATCCTCAACCCATAGATTTAAGTATAAACAATTTGGGGTTTTCTTCACTGGCATGTCTCGACGAATACAACGATGCCTATTGGGTTTATGATGCCAACACTTCCGAAATTGTATTATTGGATCAAGAAAATAGAATTGATTTCAGAGGTGATGCATTAGATGAATTAATGGATTTGGAACCCCAACCCAATTTCATGATGACGGAAGCCAACAGACTTTTTATTAACAATCCATCAACTGGGGTTTATATTTTCGATGAAAATGGTAGATTTGTAAGGAAATTAGCATTGTTTGGATTGAAAAAAATTCAGGTTTTCAAAGATATGTTGTTTTATACCAGCAACAGCTTCTTTATCACTCATAATCTAATCACTGGAGAAGAAACATATCATCCACTTCCAGTTTTAGAATTTATTGATTGGTCACTAAATATGAATACAAGTCCAGCAAGAATCAACTTTCTCACATCAAAAGGAGTATTGATATATTCCATGGAAAAGAACATAAAGTAAAACTAAAATACAAGACGATGCACTTAGCTATTGCAGGAAATATTGGTTCAGGAAAAACAACACTCACCAGATTGTTGGCCAAGCAGATGAAGTGGAAACCTTATTATGAAAGCGTTGACGACAATCCATATTTGGATAGTTTTTATGACGATATGAAACGTTGGTCTTTCAATCTTCAGGTGTACTTCTTAAATAGTAGATTCCGTCAGGTGGTTGAAATAAGAGAAAGTAACAAAACTATCATTCAAGATAGAACCATTTATGAGGATGCTTATATATTTGCTCCCAACTTACATCAAATGAATCTGATGACCACTCGTGATTTTGATAATTACATTTCATTATTCGAGTTGATGAGTTCATTTATTGAAGCACCAGATCTATTGATTTATTTAAGGGCCAGTGTATCTACTTTGGTGAGCCAAATTGCTTCTAGAGGAAGAGATTACGAGGAGTCTATTCGTATTGATTACCTCAAGAAGCTTAACGAGCGTTACGAAGAATGGATTACTAATTATACCCACGGTAAATTATTAATCATTGATGTTGATAATATCGACTTCGCTAATAATCCTGAAGATTTAGGGATGATCATCGAAAAGATTAGTGGTGAAATTCACGGTTTATTCTAGATCATGAAGATACTAGGTGTTATTCCTGCTCGCTATGCCAGTACACGATTTCCTGGAAAACCATTAGCCTTAATCTATGGCAAATCGATGATTAGGAGAGTCTACGAGCAAGCTGCAAGCTGTAAAGCCCTGAACAAAGTTATCGTTGCTACTGACGATCAAAGAATCTTCGAGCATGTTAAATCATGGGGAGGGGAGGTCATGATGACTGCAGAAAACCATCAGAGCGGAACCGACCGTTGTAATGAAGTTTTGAGTCACCAAGAAGATAATTTTGATGTAGTGGTAAATATTCAAGGTGACGAACCTTATATTGAGCCATCTCAGATAGAGAAAGTTACGGAAAGCTTTGCCAATCGCGAAACACAAATAAGTTCATTAGCTAAAAAAATTGAGGATATTGGGGAACTTTTCAACGCCAATTCCGTTAAAGTGGTCATTGGTGAGAATCAGAAAGCGCTATATTTTAGCAGAGCTGCGATTCCATTTTTAAGAGGTGTTGAAAAAGAGGAATATCTAGATTTTTACGAATTTTATAAGCACATTGGATTATACGCTTATAGGACGGAGACATTAAAAGAAATTTGCAAACTTCCACAAGCTCCTTTAGAAATTGCAGAATCACTAGAGCAACTTAGATGGCTTTCGGCAGGATATGAAATCTCTATGAACCTCACCGATATTGAAGGCCTATCTGTTGATACGCCTGAGGATTTATCAAAACTTACAAACAAGTCTTGATTTCCAATATTATAGATTGTATTTTTGTGAAATTATTAGTATAAGTGAATGATGGATTTAGCTGCACATATTGGCAATTTAGTTAGAGAGAATGAAATGGTGATTATCCCAGGTTTGGGTGCTTTTCTAACCAACTCCTACTCTTCTAAAGTACACGCTATTTCTTATAAAGTGACTCCTCCAGGCCGTCATATTGCATTCAATTCTAAAATTAATGACAACGATGGTTTCTTGGCACATAGTTTAGTTAAGAAAAACCAATATAATTATAAGGAAGCGCTACAATTAATTGAAACTTTCGCTGATTTTTGCCAAACCGAGATTCAAGATGGAGGAAAGATTTCTTTTGAAAACTTAGGTCTTCTATCCATGAACCGAAATGGTCATATTGAATTTTCTCCTGATTTAAGTGTGAATTACGATGATTCTTATTTTGGCTTGCCTGATATAATGGCTCAACCTATTTTAAGAAATAGAAATCACCAGCCTGTTATTACACTGCATCCCGAAGCCAAAAAGAAAATTAAGAACAGCGCTCCTATTATTAGGCGCATTGCAGCCATCGCTCTTCCTTTGATGATACTGAGTGTTTTAGCATGGTTCATTAAAGAACCCATTGGAAATTACTTTCAACAATCAGCGAGTATCATAAGTATCGAAACTGATAGCTCAGTTCCTGCTGATTCAGAAACAAAAACGGAGGAGGCCAAACAAGAAAATACTGCTGACATTTCTAAAGAACGCGTAGCGATTAAAATCATCGAAGAAGCAGTGCTAGCTGAACCCGAAATGATAGTTAACGAGCAGACCCAAAACATTAAAGGATCTTTCCATATCATCTGCGGTGCATTTGGCGAAAAGAAATTTGCGGATAAGCTTTTATCTGAACTAGAAACAGAAGGTTTTGAAGCTTATATTGCCGGACAAAATAAAAATGGTCTATACAGAATTAGCGCTGCAAATTTTAGCAATCGTAAAAAAGCAGTAGAGCAACTTAAATGGTTCCAAGCCAACAAAAACAAAAGTGCCTGGTTGTTGAATGAGGAGTTTTAAATCAACTCCCTATTACGTTTTCAATCGACAAACCTAGGGCAAACCTTCACATTGCTTTAATCTTTCAATCTGCTGATTTACTGTCAAATAAAAATATGTGTTTTACTTTTCTAATATGTATTTCGTAAGTAATCAGTCTAATATCAAATTACTATAATGCCAATAAGAAATGATTTTTTTGTATAGTCCTTCCTCTTGGGGAGCCAAAAAAAATCAACCAATTTTAGAATATCGATCGGCTATTTCTCATTTTGACGCGCTGTTGTATAATTGTTTAATCTAACAATTTTACTGATATTTCTTACTGATTAGTAACTGTTCTTCTATTTTTGAGTACCATTGAGTGTACTTTGTGGACTCTGTATAACTGGATCACAAAGAATCACCAAAAGGTCACAAAGTATTCAAGATATGCTTGCCCAGTCAACAAAACCAGTTTTAAGCATTCATTGTTAATAACAATGAAGCTTACTTCATCTCCATCAATTCCTCAGGAGTGACACCCATATCAATAGTATCTATCACTTGTACAACTTCCACTGGCTTTCCATCAGAATCCAACCTCTTTATAAGTGAACCGTCCTCGTAGTACTCAATATATAAGACGGAACCATCCACATCGTAATATGTCCATTCTCCTATTTGCATACCTTCTTTAAATACACCTGCCACACGTATTTTATTCTCAGGGTAGTACACTTCAAAGACACCATGGAGTACATCCTCAGTAAAAGTCATCTTTCTTTGTAAAGTACCCTCCTCAAAATATTCAATTTGTTCCCCATGAATTTTTCCATTCACATAAGAGGTTTCTTTCATAAGGGCTCCTACATAATTATATAGTTTCCAAAGTCCATTCCCTTGCCCTTTTGTATAGTATTCCTCATTTACCAATACACCATCGCTATTATACAAAAGCCACAAACTGTCCTTAACTTGATCAATATATAAACCTTTAGCTTTTGGAGTCTTTTTTCTATCATCATAAAACATCTCTACCAAACAATGAGACCCATTTTGGGAATACAAAGACTTGGATTGCAATCTTCCACTTTTATAATAGCGTAGAAATTCACCCAAAGGTTGATCATCCTCAAACTGCCCCTCATAAAACTTAACACCATCTTTATACTTTACCCATTTTCCTTGCTTTCTTCCCATCTCATCGATCTGGTTTTGTTGAGAAAAGAGAACCTGATTTCCCATTATTAGGATAAATCCAAAGAATATGTATTTCAGAAGTTTCACTTGCATGCTTTTCTTATTTTTGCATTTAATTTTTCAATTAACAAAGTTACAAAAAGGATAGCTATTAGAGACCATTCTCAGGAATTCTCTAATTCCCTCCCTTTCAAACTTCATATATAACGATAAAAATGGATTTTCATTTCTCATCATATCTATTAGAAGACGCCGTAAACGAACTTTCCAAACTACCTGGCGTAGGAAAGAGAAGCGCCATGCGTCTGGCACTACATCTTTTAAAACAAGAAAAAACTCATGTTAAGCGACTCGGCGAAAGTTTAATTAAAATGCGTGAAGAGATGCGATTTTGCAATAAATGTCATAATATTTCCGAAAAAGAAATTTGCAATATCTGTTCTAATCCCAAAAGAGACCCCTCAATAGTTTGTATTGTAGAAGACATAAGAGATGTTTTGGCTATAGAAAACACCGGACAATTTACCGGATTATACCATGTTTTGGGTGGATTAATAAGCCCAATGGACGGAATTTCGCCTTCCGACCTCGAAATCCGATCATTTTTAACACGAATTAAAGAAGAAAATATTGAGGAAGTTATTTTTGCTTTAGCAGCGACAGTTGAAGGAGACACGACCAATTTTTACATTTTTAAGCAACTTAAAGAAAGCAAAATAAAAGTGAGTTCATTGGCTAGAGGTGTTGCTATTGGTGATGAAATAGAGTTCGCCGATGAGGTTACATTAGGAAGATCCATCATTCAAAGGCTACCTTACACAGGGGTATAAAAAAACCTCCAATCAGAACGATTGGAGGCCAAATTATTATTCCCACTTAAAATTAACGCATCGAGGCAAATATAAGACAATTATCCACTCAGCACTACTTTTTTTGAAAAAAAATAAAGAAAATTTAAAATTTAACATTTCTTAAAATAACATTGGAATCATTTTTAATTAAAATACCTGAAATTTTGTCAGTTTTCTGTTAATTTGTACTTTTATTGATTCTACAAAAACAAACACCTCATATATACTATGGAGTTACAAACCATCAAACAAAGATTTGGTATCATCGGAACATCCCCTCTTCTTGACAGGGCGATTAATATTGCTTCACAAGTAGCCCCAACCGATTTATCCGTGCTCATCACAGGAGAAAGTGGAGTAGGAAAAGAAGTCTTTCCAAAAATCATTCACCAATTGAGTTCACGCAAACATGGTCATTATATTGCCGTCAACTGCGGAGCTATTCCCGAAGGAACCATAGACAGCGAGCTATTTGGCCACGAAAAAGGCGCCTTTACTGGAGCTAGTGATTCCAGAAAAGGATATTTCGAAGTAGCTGATGGAGGAACCATTTTCCTTGACGAAGTGGCAGAACTGCCTGTTTCCACTCAGGTTCGCTTGTTAAGAGTTTTAGAAACCGGGGAGTTTATGAAGGTGGGAAGCAGTAAAGTGCACAAAACCAATGTGAGAGTAATTGCAGCAACAAATGTGGATATTCCAAAAGCCATCAGTAATGGGAAGTTCCGTCAAGACTTATTCTATCGACTAAATTCGGTCCCCATAGCAGTTCCAAGTTTAAGAGAGCGTAAAGACGACATCTATCTGTTATTTAGAAAATTCTCTTCCGACTTTTCTGAAAAATACAGAATGCCAATAGTTCGTCTAAATGAAGATGCACAAGAATTATTGAAAAAATACCGCTGGGAAGGAAATATTCGTCAATTAAAAAATGTTACTGAACAAATCAGTACCATCGAAACGGATAGGCTAGTTGATGCCATGACCATTACCAAATATCTCCCTCAGTCTTACTCCAAGGAATTACCCGTGCTCTATTCTAAGAAAGAAGATGAAAAATTATCGGAAAGAGATCTACTTTACAAGGTGCTTTTTGATATGAAAAAGGACATCTCAGAATTAAAAAAGACAATGGTAGAGATTATTCAAGGTGGCAATTCTATTTCAAAGGAAGAAAGTAATCAGCTTCTTAAAAAGATAGATCAGGATTATAATATCATTCTTAGCCCACAGCGTGACGAATCTAATAGTAAAGATTCTAGATCCTACCAAGAAGATCTTCACGAACAAGTATTTGAAACTTTAGATCAAAAGGCTGAGGTTATAGAAGAATCACTGTCTATTCAGAAAAAAGAGGAAGATCTTATTAGAAGAGCCTTGTCGAAACACCATGGGAAAAGAAAAAATGCCGCTCATGATTTGGGAATCAGTGAGCGTACTTTATACAGAAAAATAAAAGAATACGACATTAACTCATGACAATGACCAAAAAAATCATAGGGAAAACTAGTGTTATAGTTTTGTTATTTACATTGATGGTGGGAATCTCATCATGTGTGAGTTATAGTTTTACTGGAGCTTCGATTCCACCAGAAGCAAAAACCATTAGCATTCAATATATCGACAATCAAGCCAGCTTTGTTGTTCCAACCTTAAGCGAATCTTTAACAACAGAAATTAAGGATCGCTTTTCGAGTCAAACAAGCTTAGTATTAGTTAGAAATAATGGCGACCTGCAAATAGAAGGCTTTATAACAGACTATTCCACTTCTCCGCAAGCGGTAACAAGTAATGAGCAAGCGGCTTTAAACAGGCTCAATATTTCGGTAAAGATAAAATTCACCAACCTGATTGAGCCTGATAAAAACTACGAAACCACTTTCAGCAGATATAATGACTACCCATCCTCTCAGGATTTAAATTCTGTTCAGGATGCACAAATAGAAATCATTAATGAAATGTTGGTAGATGATATTTTTAATAAAGCCGTTGTAAATTGGTAATATGAACAAAGCACACTATTATCGTTTACTGGATAACCCCAAACTATTATCAGAAGATAGTTTAAAGGATTTGGAGAAATTAATTTCCAGTTATCCATATGTGGAGAATTTCAGAATTCTATTTGCTTTGAATTTGCTGATTTTAGACGATTTTAGGTATCAGAAACATCTACACAAAGCTGCTTTTCATGCTTCAGACAGAAGAAAACTAAAGTATTGGATAGATTTTATGATTCAAGAAGAGGATATGAATCCTCCAGAAATAGAAACAGAACCTATTCATACAAAAGCTAGAGTTCATATCTCCAAGCCATCAGATGAAACCGTAGAAGAAAAGGAAGACTATAGCCCAGAGAAAGAGCTAGAATCAGAGGAGATCTCAGGGGAGGTCTCTCAAATAAAAACGCCAAAGCTAATTATACAGACTCCTCCAGAAAAAACCCAAAAAGTTCAACAATTATATGTGTCCGAAGAAAGTCAAATAGATCTTGCAGAGGAAAAGAAGAAAAAACAAGCCAGCAAGTCCAAAGCCGAACTATTAAAATTAGTTAGGAAAAGGTTGGCAGAAATAGAAGCAGAAAAGAGAGATGTACAAGAAGGAAAAAGCGAAACAGTGGAGCCTACCCAGACAAATATTTTAAAAGCTCAGCTCATTGATCGTTTTATTGAAGCTCAACCAAGCATCACTCGACCAAATAAAAAAGATTTCCACGATCCATATAAAGATGCTGTAGATAGTACAATTGACGAAGATGATTTTTTCGTGACAGAGACTCTGGCACAGATTCATAAGCAACAAGGCAATATAAATAAGGCCCTAGAAATTTATCAAAAATTAATTTTGAAAAATCCAGAAAAAAGTACTTACTTTGCAGCCCAAATTCAAGAATTGAGTAAAAATAATTAGAAAAAAGAATAGCCATGGGTGCGTATATAATTGTATCAGTTTTAATTTTAATCACTTGTATCTTATTAATGTTAGTAGTTTTGGTTCAAAACTCTAAGGGTGGTGGATTAGCTTCCAACTTTGCTGGAAACAATCAGTATTTAGGAGTAAGAAAAACTGCTGATTTCTTAGAGAAATCAACATGGACTCTAGCTTTAGTTCTATTAGTATTGAGTTTATTCTCTATTTTCGTTATTCCAAGATCAGTAAACAATGGTGATATTATCGATACTGAACTTAGGGAACAAATTGAAAATGCTCAGCCAATTCCATCAAATATGGTTCCTCCAACGGAGAATGCTGAATAGTATTATTCAATAAAAATATACAAATGATTTCTCAGATGCTGAGAAATCATTTTTTTTTGAGCTTAATAATTTTAGAATATTCCATCTAAAATAAATAAATATAATAGTTGGCATATCATTGTCAGTAGCTGAAAAGCCAAAGATTAGAGTTCCAAATCCTATTTAATCTTAAGACATCATTACATCAAAAAAAGTTCTGCTGTTACCTAACTAACAGAAATATTATTGTTTTATTTGTAAAATCTCTTAATTTTGCTAGGTTATTGCGGAATTGGATTGAACAACAAATTCTGAATCAAAAAAGGAAAATATGTCTATTAAACAGAAGTCTTTAGATTTAAGAGAGAGAATGAAAAACGCCTTGTCTGGTGGGGGATCCAAGGCTATTGAAAAACAAAAAGCCGTAGGTAAATTAACTGCCCGTGAGCGTATTGTTGCCATTCTCGATCCAAAATCCTTCCATGAATATGATCTATTTGTAGAACATGCTGCAAAAGATTTTGACATGGATAAAAAATACCTCGCTGGTGATGGAGTAATCACTGGAACAGGTACACTAGGAGCTCATCCTGTATGTATTTACGCACAGGATTTCACCGTTGCTGGTGGTTCTTTGGGGTATATGCACGCAAAGAAAATCACTAAAATCATGGACCATGCCATGAAAATGAAGGTGCCAATCATTGGAATCAACGATTCTGGTGGAGCACGTATTCAAGAAGGGGTTAACTCCTTGGCTGGTTATGGTGAAATATTTTTTAGAAATACTCAAGCATCTGGGGTTATCCCTCAGATATCTGTTATTTTAGGACCCTGCGCCGGTGGCGCTGTTTATAGTCCTGCTTTAACCGATTTTGTATTCGTAGTAGACAAGATATCCAAAATGTTTATTACAGGTCCTGAAGTGATTAAAACAGTGCTTGGTGAGGAAATTAGTATGGAAGCCCTTGGTGGTGCATATGTACATGCTGCCAAAACAGGAAACGCTCATTTCTATGCAGAAAGTGAGCAAGAGTGTTTTGGACAAATTAAGCAATTATGTACTTACATCCCTTGGAATAATACCAAAAAGCCCGATCGCTTTCCTAAAAAGCCACCAAGAACAAGAACATATAAGTTGGATGAAATTATGCCAACAGATCCGAAAATGCCATATGATGTAAGAGATGTAGTGAAGGCGATTTGTGACAACTCTGAGTTCTTTGAGATCCAAGAGCATTTTGCAAAAAACATTGTTATTGGCTTCACTCGTATTGATGGAGAAACTATTGGTATCGTAGGGAACCAGCCAGCCTTTTTAGCCGGGGTTCTTGATGTAGACTCTTCTGATAAAGCCGCCCGTTTTATCCGTTATTGTGATGCATTTAATATTCCACTATTAACACTGGTTGACCTTCCTGGTTACTTACCTGGAGTAGATCAAGAGCATGCTGGTGTTATTCGTCATGGTGCTAAAATTCTTTATGCTTATTCTGAAGCTACAGTTCCCAAACTGACTGTAATAATGAGAAAAGCTTATGGAGGAGGATATATCGCCATGTGCAGTCATCACTTAAGAGCTGACTTCGTATTTGCTTGGCCAATGGCAGAGATTGCTGTTATGGGACCTGAAGGTGCTGCAAATATTATTTTCAGAAATGAAATTAAAAATGCTGAAGATCCTGAAAAAGTAAGATTACAGAAAGTGGAAGAGTACAAACAGAAGTTTGCTAATCCATACGTAGCAGCAGCCTATGGTTATGTTGATGCGGTAATTGAGCCAGAAGAAACTAGAAAAATGATTGTTCATGCTCTTGAAATTAGTTCTTCGAAAGATGTTCAGACTCCTAAAAAGAAACATGGTGTTCCACCATTCTAAAACATAAGCTAATGAGTAAAGATGATAAGTCAAAGGAAACTCAGTATAGCGAGTTTAATGTAGATAACTCTATATATATTACTGAAGTACCCGAAAGCTACAAGAACAGAAAGCCCTACATACCAGAAAATGTAAAGGAACTTCCTGCAGCTATTCCTGGTACTATCTTCGAGATTTTTGTAGAAGAAGGACAGACCATTGAAATTGGCCAAGATTTATTAATTCTGGAAGCCATGAAGATGAAAAATCAGATCACTAGTTTTATTGGTGGAGAGATTAAAAAAATCCATTGTAAACCTGGTGATATTGTCAGAAAAGGACAATTACTGATAGAGTTTAAATAATAAAAAAAAGGGAGCAAAATTGCTCCCTTTTTTTATGGTTAATGAATTTATACCAATGACAAATAGAAATGTGCCTTAAATTAGTTTTGATAAAAGGATAGCTTGATTATATATCGGTATTTACCAATATAACTAGCAAAATGCTTTAAGGAGTATTTTGATGTACATTTGTTATTACTATTCAGGAATAGCACTATTAATCTTTATACTAGTTACCACCAAGTTACTGGTGGCTGTACTAATAATATCACCCTCCTCATTCATCACCTTACATTCAATGTTGGCTATCTTTTTACCAATTCTTACCACTTTTGCTTTAACCAATACTTTTTCACCCTCTTTGGCACCATAAAGATAATTCACATTCAGGTTGGTTGTAGTAAACAAGTCTTTTTTGCGACAAGGTAAAAAGGGCCATACCCATGGTATCATCTATCAACGCAGCCATTACACCGCCTTGCAGTGTGCCTAATGGATTAGTCATTTCTTTTCTTACCGTGTATTCAATTTCAGCAAAACCTTCTTCTACGTTCACTAAAAAGCCTTTCAGCCACAAGGCCGATGGAGACATGCTTTTAGTTATAGGTTTATTGACATGCTGTTTCAGATAAGATAATATTGGATTCTTTGTCATTATGATTGATATATACTATTTATTTCCTCTTCATATTTAGCGACTACCTTCTTTCTTTTCAATTTTAATGTTGGAGAAAGCATTCCCGTATCTGGCGTCCATTCATCAGCCACAATTCTGAATGTTTTAATTTTGGCAATATGGTCGAGCTGCGCATTATATTTATCTACTTCTCTTTGAATACGAGCAACAATAATAGGATTTTTAATAAGCTCCTCATTATCTCTAAACTCCACCACATGTATAGTACACCAGTTATGAAGGAAGTTAAAATCGGGTACTATCAGAGCTGCTGTGAATTTCTGGTTTTCACCAATCACCATTAATTGCTCAATAAAATTCGATTCTTTAAATACATTCTCAACAGCTTGAGGAGCCACATATTTACCACCCGATAATTTGAAAATTTCTTTTTTCCTATCGGTGATATAAAGAAAACGACCTTCTATTTTCCCGATATCGCCCGTATGAAACCAGCCATCTTTTAAGGCTTCTGCAGTTAGTTCTGGCTCCTTATAATAGCCAACCATCACATTATCACCCTTGAGCAAGATTTCACCATCTTCAGCTATCTTCACCTGAACGCTATCATTAATATAACCCACAGAACCAAATAATACATTTGGAGACTCAAAACCATTTGCGGTAGCTATGGGAGAAGTTTCAGTTAAACCATAACCTTCTTGCACCTTAATTCCGGCTGCCCAAAAAGCTCTGGCCAATCGTGGTTGTAGAGCAGCTCCTCCAGAAACAATTCCTTTTACATTTCCACCTAAGGCTGCTCTCCATTTATTCAAAACCAACTTATCAGCGATCTTTAACTTAAAATTATAAAAAGCAGAACGATCTTCAGGATTTGGCTGATACTGATCCCCTACTCTTACTGCCCAAAAGAAAATCATCTTTTTTACAAAACTCAACCCTCTACCTGTATTTATAATCTTGTCATATATTTTTTCGAAAATACGAGGAACCGAAATAAAAGTATGAGGCTGTACTTCTTGCATATCAGGAACGATAGACTCGATGCTTCCTGCATAATAAATCTCCAAACCCTTATATTGCCACAGGTAAATCCCACATCTTTCTAAAACATGTGACATCGGTAAGAAACTAAATGCTCTTTCTTTATATTTCAAAGGTTGAGTGAATTCTAGGCCTAAAACAACATTACTCACCACATTTTTATGGGTAAGCATAACTCCTTTTGACAAACCAGTTGTTCCTGAGGTATATATTAATGTCAATAAATCATCTGGCAAAACAGAAGCTTTTCTTTCTACTAATTCCAACTTGTACTTCTCTTGATTCTTCTCCCCTAAAGAAACAATATCATTAAGACTTTTTACACCAGCAATATCCTCAATACTATATACCTCTTGAATGCTATCTGCCTGATAAATTACAGGCAATAGTTTGGTGTAAATTTCTTTGGAAGAGACAATTAAAATTTTAGCCTCGGAGTGTTTTAGAATATGAAGATATTCTATTTCACTAATGGTAGGGTAAATGCCAACATGAACCAGTCCCAATTGTGACATCCCAAAATCGATAAAGTTCCATTCTGGACAATTATTAATGACTGTAGCAATTTTATCACCCTTTGAGAAGCCCATCTCAATAAATCCATAACTAATTAAATCTACATTTTTTCTGTATTCTTGAATAGTATAAGATTCCCACTGATCATTACGCTTAATAGACAGTGCTTTGTCGAGAGGTTGATGTATCTCGTTATAGCTTAAAATATCGAATGTTCTTTTGATTTCCTTCATGCGGCTTTTCTAGAGTTATAGGTTCAAAGATAATTATATTTCTAAATTAATAAGATGGGGTATTTACATTAATTTGACAAAGAGCATTCATCTAAACAAAATCAGCCTAGCAACTCTTGTATCAACTTTAATCTCCATTCCCATTAGAATATCTATAGATTTCTCTAAGGATATGATCATATTTCTCATAAATATTTTTTCGTTTAAGTTTAAGTGTTGGGCTGAGTTCTCTGGTATTTGGACTCCACTCATCACAAACTATTCTAAATCGTTTCACATTCTCTGTTAGAGATAGTTTTTTATTAACGATATTCACTTCTTTTTGGAAACGGGCCACCACTTCAGGTTTTCTCACCAACTCCATATTGTCTCTATAGTGTACCTTATGCTTTGATGCCCAAAAATGCAGATGGTTAAAGTTTGGCGAAACCAAAGCACTTGCAAATTTCTCATTTTCACCAACCACCATTATTTGTTCAATGAAGATAGATTCCTTAAATTTATTCTCAACCGCCTGAGGTGCTACATACTTTCCTGATGATAATTTAAAGATTTCTTTCTTTCTATCAGTAATCTTCAAAAATTTATCATCTTCTAGAACACCGATATCTCCAGTATGAAACCAACCATCTTCATCTATTACTTCTGCGGTAAGATCAGGTGCATTATAGTAACCCATCATTACGTTAGGTCCTTTGCATAAAATCTCACCATCCTCAGCTATCCTCACTTCAACACCATCAATAACAGGGCCCACAGTTCCAAATTTAATATTTGGATAATAAGCATTATTAACAGCAATTACAGGCCCTGTTTCTGTTAAACCATAGCCCTCCATAACTTTCATACCTGCCGCATGAAAAACACGGGCCAATCTAGGTTGTAAAGCGGACCCTCCAGAAACTATGGTACTAATATTCCCTCCTAAAGCTTCATTCCACTTATCAAAAACCAACTTTCGAGCTAATTTGAGTTTCTGCTCATATAACCAACCATTCTCTCCATTTAGTTCATATCGTAAACCTAAATTAACAGCCCAAAAGAATATAACCTTTTTAATCCCTGAAAGATCTTTTCCTTTCGCCACAATTTTGTCATACACTTTTTCGAGCAATCTTGGCACTGTATTAAATCCATCGGCTTTAATTTCTTTTAAATTATCAGCAATGGTTCCCATATTTTCAGCATAATAAATTCGCAAGCCCTTATACTGAAAATGATAATTCATCATGCGCTCATAAACATGGCATAATGGTAAAAAACTTAATACTTTAGCTCCAAACTCCATGGGCTGCACTGGTGCAGTGGCAATAAAATTGGAAACCAAATTCTGATGGGACAACATCACACCTTTGGAGTTTCCTGTGGTCCCCGATGTGTAAATAATGGTAACTAAATCCTTTGAACTTATCGATTCTTTATGTTTTAGAAGTGCTTCTTTATGCTTAGGCTCAGTTTTTTTACCTAAAGCTAAAATCTCCCCGTAATTCTTTTCACCTTCAATTGTATTTATAGTGAATATCTCCCTAATAGTAGTGGCTTCCTCTGCTAAAGGACTAAGCTTTTTTAATAGTAATTTATCACTTAGAATGAGCATCTTAACACCACTATCTGCAAATATATGGGCATACTCACTTTCACTGATAGTTGGATATATTGGAACATGGATAAACCCACCTAAGGATAATCCCATATCAATAAAATTCCATTCTGGTCTATTATTGGAAACTGTAGCTATCTTATCACCTACTTTATATCCCATTTCCATAAGACCATATGCAAAATAATGCGAGTTATCTATATAATCTTTTGTGGAAAACAATTCCCACTTTTTATTTCTCTTAATGGCAAAAGCATCCTCAATTACAAACTTCTCGGCATAACGATCTAATAGATCAAATGTTCTTCTAACTTCCATATTTTAAATAAATTGACAGCAGCAAATATAAAATTTTATATCCAATATATGAAATCACCTTAAGGTCTATATATCTGATACTTACATGATTCACATAATGCATTTTTCGAATTTTTTCATATTTATTCCAATATTTATTATTGTAGATTCTAAAAACATAAAAAATATTTCCAATTATTTACCTGGACAAGAATCCATATCAAAGAAATCTAAACATTTAGGTTTCCGAAATATGGAAATATTTTTCAAAAAACAGAAATTTTGAATAGTTATTCTTGTTTGAATCAAAAAATATCACTATATTTGATATGAAAGATTAACTTATAAAAATCATATAAGATGAAAATAACAATCGTAGGAACTGGTTATGTGGGCTTAGTAACTGGTGCATGTTTTAGTGAAGTAGGTATCGACGTAACTTGCGTGGATATTGATGAACTCAAAATTGAAAACCTTAAAAAAGGTATCATTCCAATCTACGAGCCTGGACTGGAAGATCTAGTACATAGAAATGTAAAAAAAGGGAGACTTCATTTTAGCACAAAGCTTTCTGAAAGCTTAGATGGAGCTGAAGTAGTATTTGGAGCAGTAGGTACCCCACCAGATGAAGATGGTAGTGCTGACCTAAAATACGTTCTAGAAGTAGCTAAAGAAGTTGGACGTCATATGAATGACTATCTATTAATGGTCACCAAAAGCACAGTACCTGTTGGTACAGCAGAAAAAGTAAGAAAAGCATTACAAGGAGAGTTAGATAACCGTGACTCTAAACTTGAATTTGATGTATGTTCAAATCCAGAATTCCTTAAGGAAGGCGCTGCAGTATCTGATTTTCTTAAACCAGACCGAATTGTTGTAGGCTGTGACACAGACAAAGCCAAAAAAACGATGGAAAGACTATATAAACCATTTACCATGAATGGTCACCCTGTGGTTTTTATGGATGTCACTTCTGCAGAAATGACCAAATATGCAGCCAACAGTATGCTGGCCACAAAAATCAGTTTCATGAACGATATAGCCAATCTATGCGAAATTGTTGGAGCCGATGTAAATTCAGTGAGAAGAGGAATAGGTTCAGATTCAAGAATTGGAACTAAATTTATTTATCCTGGTACAGGTTATGGCGGCTCCTGCTTCCCAAAAGATGTTAAAGCTCTTATTAAAACCGCAGATGACTTTTCTTATAGTTTAAAAGTGTTAAAAGCTGTTGAAGAAGTTAACGAGGCACAAAAGTCTATTTTAATCACTAAACTGAATAAGCACTTTAATCATGATTTAAAAGGTAAAACATTTGCTTTATGGGGACTCGCCTTTAAACCACAAACCGATGATATGAGAGAAGCTCCAAGCTTAGTAATCATCAGAAAGCTTCTTGAAGCTGGAGCAAATGTGAAAGCTTATGACCCTGTTGCAATGGAAGAAGCAGGAAGAATATTAGGTGATAAAATTGAATATGGACAAGATCAATATGATGTATTGATCGATTCTGATGCCCTTATCATTGCTACAGAATGGCCAGAATTCAAATTCCCGAACTTCAATATTATTAAGAAACTATTAAAAAACCCTGTTATTGTTGATGGTCGTAACGTATACGACCTCGATGAAATGAAAGACAGGGAGATAGATTATTATTGTATTGGAATAAATACTAAAAAATAATATTTAACCCAAGAGATTATTTCTAAGCCATTCCCCTCTATTAGCCTAGTGCAATGCTTAGAGATAATCTCTTACAATTAAATCACCACTATGATACGGAAGAAAATACTAGTCACCGGAGGAGCTGGTTTTGTGGGTTCTCATCTAATTGACAGATTATTAAAAGATGGAAATGAAGTTATTTGTGTAGACAATTACTTCACCGGCCAAAAACAGAATATCGTTCACTTAATGGGCAATCCCTATTTTGAATATATTCGTCACGATATTACCATGCCTTTCTTTATAGAGGTGGATGAAATATATAATTTAGCTTGCCCTGCCTCACCAGTTCACTATCAATATAATCCTATTAAAACTGTAAAAACATCAGTTGCGGGAGCCATCAACATGCTTGGATTAGCAAAGAGAATCAACGCTAAAATACTACAGGCTTCCACAAGTGAAGTATATGGAGATCCCAAGGTACACCCTCAAACAGAGGATTATTGGGGCCATGTAAACCCCATTGGAACTAGATCTTGTTACGACGAAGGAAAACGTGTGGCAGAAACACTCTTCTTCAATTATCATTGGCAAAACAAGGTGAGAATTAAAATCATTAGAATTTTTAATACCTACGGTCCTAGGATGCATCCTCATGACGGAAGGGTAGTTTCTAACTTTATTGTTCAAGCATTACAAGGCAAAGATATTACCTTATATGGTGATGGAATGCAAACGCGTAGCTTCCAATATGTAGATGATCTGGTAGAAGGTATGGTTAGAATGATGGCTACTCGTGAGGATTTTACAGGACCTGTGAATGTGGGTAATCCTAACGAATTTACCATTAGAGAACTGGCAGAACAGGTTATTGAACTTACTGGAACAAAGTCTAAGTTGGTATTTGAAGACCTCCCATCTGACGATCCCATGCAGCGCCAGCCTGATATCACTCTTGCCAAAAAAGAATTAGATTGGCAGCCAAATATTCAATTAAAAGAAGGCTTGACAAAAACGATTGATTACTTTAAAAAGATTGTTATTCATTAATAAGAACAAACAGGTGAGTATAAATCTCACCTGTTTTCAATTAAGCTATAATCCATGAAAAAGATTTTAATCACCGGCAGTAATGGCCAATTAGGCAACAGTATAAGAAAGATCGAAGCAGAGTATCCTGATTTCAGTTTTGTATATACCGATGTGGCAGATTTAGATATCACCAACAAAGAAGAAGTGATTAACTTCTTTATAGAAGGTAAGTTTACACACGCCATCAATTGTGCTGCATATACAGCAGTAGATAAAGCCCAAGAAGAATTTGAATTGGCTAAAAAGATAAACGCTGTTGGTCCGACCAATATGGCGACAGCTTCAAGAAAAACCAAATGCCAATTTTATCACATATCTACCGATTATGTTTTTAATGGTAAAAAACATTTCCCCTACAAAGAGGAAGATGCCTGTCAACCACCTTCTGCTTATGGAAAAACTAAGCTCATTGGAGAAGAAATGGTACTTCAAGTTAATGAGAAATCCATCATTATTAGAACCTCATGGTTATATTCTGAGTTTGGGCATAATTTCATGAAGTCTATGCTGAAATTTGGTAAAGAAAGAGACGAGTTAAGAGTCGTTTTTGACCAGATTGGAACGCCAACTTATGCCACTGATTTAGCACGTGCCATTCTTGATATGATATGCTCTGGCAAAGTAGCTTCAGAAAATACTATTTATCATTTTAGCAACGAAGGGGTAGCCAGTTGGTATGACTTTGCTGTAGAAATTATGATAGCGGCTAAAATCGATTGTAAAGTCTCCCCCATCGAAAGCCATGAATATCCTTTACCAGCACCAAGACCTTTCTATAGCGTGATGAATAAAGCAAAAATTAAGAAAGATTTTGATGTAAAGATTCCTCATTGGAGGGTAAGTATGTTGGATTGTCTGAAGATTTTGGAAGATCAGGATTAACTTTCTGAGACCAGCTCTTTTACTCGTAAACTCATTTCCTCCAATAACCATTTTGGGGTAGATGTTGCTCCAGAGATTCCTATATTATTCTTTGCAACAAACCATTCTCTATTAAGATCCTCAATTCGACTAATAAAGTAAGTTTCTATGCCAGTATTTTTGCATATTTGAAACAATTGCCTTCCATTGGAACTCTTTGTACCACTAACGAATATAATTAAATCCTTATCTTCAACAAAATTTCTGAGTTGCTCATCTCTTCTAGCTACAATCTTACAACTACTGTCATTAAAACTAAATTGAGAGGAGGCTAACAAATTTAACTCATCCAATTTCTTTTCGATTTTTTCTTTAATTAAATAATACTCAGAGCGGTATTTAGTAGTTTGAGAGAACAAGTAAATAGGTATAGAGAAGTCGATAAGCTCAAGCTCCTCAATATTTGCTATTACTATTGCTTTATCATCACAATGCCCCATTAAGCTAATGACTTCAGGATGCCTTTTCTTTCCAAATAAAACAATCTGTCCCTTCCCATCTTTAATTTCAGAAAAGGTTTTAGCTATCTTCTTTTGTAGGCTGACAACAATAGGACAAGTAGCATCTTCTACCTCCACTTTGGCCTTTTTTACACTATCATAAGATGATGGAGGCTCGCCATGAGCTCTAAACAAGACATTGGGATAATCACCAGATATGGCCTGCTCCATGGCAATAGTTTTCATTCCAAGCTTTTCAAGACGCTCTACTTCTGATTCATTATGAATCAGGTCTCCAACCGTATACAAAACCGATTTTTCTTTCAAAATAAATTCCGCTTTCTCAATTGCTTTTTCCACTCCAAAACACGGTCCTGCTCCTGGATCAATTTCTATCTTCATAGTCTTTTATTATTTCCCAAAAATAAAAAAGCCACCCTAAACTAGGATGACTTTTCAATTATTTATTTTTCCAGTTTAAAATTCCTCTACGTGAATTTGACCTGGTACTTTTTTAGTATGCTCAGTAAACCCATCTTTTTCAAGAAGAGCAACCATACTTTCAATCATTCTTGGGTTTCCGCATAAGAATATCTCTGTATCATCAGCTGTTGGGTCAAATCCCCATTTTTCTTTTGCTACTCCACCTTCCCAGATTTTTTCAATAAATCGGGTATCACCACCCCAACCTGCAGGTTCTTTCTGAGGCTCAGTAATAGTAGGTAAATAAGTAAACTGATCGAACATGCTTTCTAAAAGCTGTAATTCACTTGAATATCCCAAGTCCCAGCTATTAGCAGCACCATGAACTACCATGATATTACCTTTACGTTTTAATGCATCAGAACGAAGCATACTCATGTATGGAGCCACACCAGTTCCAGTAGCAATTAATACAATGTTTTTCTCAGGAACAACAGAATCCAAAGTAAACATCCCAACACCTTTTTTACCCATGAAAACTTTATCACCAATATTCA
Source organism: Lentimicrobium sp. S6 (assembly GCF_013166635.1). Taxonomy (NCBI): domain Bacteria; kingdom Pseudomonadati; phylum Bacteroidota; class Bacteroidia; order Bacteroidales; family Lentimicrobiaceae; genus Lentimicrobium; species Lentimicrobium sp. S6. Next base: position 55,730 of record NZ_JABKBZ010000023.1, read on the forward strand.
AATTGAACAAACGTGGAGTCAAAGCTCCAGAATGCACTAAAGTGATATAAAATTCTACATAATCAGCTGTAGAAGTAGAAGCAATAGAATAAGCTCTCTTTATCAATTTATCAGGATCTTCAGGAGTTTCAAATTCATCAGTTGCTGAATCGCACCTTTCAGCAGAACCGGGTAATGCTAAAGCCACAAACTGACCACCTTTAAACTCTGGGAATTCCCAACCTACTGGTTTCACACGAACTATCTTCATGATAGGTGAAACTTGTAATATTTGTGTTACTACACTATTTAATTCAATCATTTATTATAGTTTTATTCAAATCCTCCAAAATATTTCATGAACTGAATTCTCTCAAAAGCCTGTGGTTCGTCGAATTTTTCATAGCTAATCTCGCCTCTAAAGTCATCTAAATTAGTATATCCTTTCTCTGTCATCCAAGTCTCAATGTCTTTAAGCATTTTCGATAATTGCACAATACCATGCTTATATAATGTCGAAACCACCTGAACAGCCTCAGCACCTGCGAGAATCTGTTTAATTACATCTTCTCCTTCGTGCACTCCAGTAGAGGCCGCGATAGGAGTTTTGATTTTCCCAGAAAGCAATGCTACCCAACGTAATGAATCAGAAATATTCTCAGGACGACTTAAAACACCAGCCGAAGTGATAGAATAATCATCAATATTAATATCAGGGGCATAATATCTGTTGAAAAGCACAAAAGCATCTACCATTTTGGTAAAGCTCAGCTGACGGATTAAATGTGCCAAACCAGCAGAGTAATGACTCATCTTTAAGGCTATTGGAATATTTACCTGTTTTCTGACCGCTTCAATAATGTCAAAATAAGTCTTCTCATTTTGAGCACTAGTTTTATAAATATCAGAAGGCAAGAGAGAAATATTAATCTCTAAAGCATCGGCTCCAGCATCCTCAATTTTCTTAGCAAACTCAGTCCATTTTCCCATACTAACGCAGTTTACACTGGCAATTACAGGAATATCGACTGCTGCTTTAGCACCTCTGATCAATTGAATGAAGTCGGCATAGGTATATTCTTCAGCATAAGCCTTCATATAATCCATTGCTTCAGGATAATCGAAATCGTTTTGATCGTTGGCTTTTTCCTGTTCCATAAGGATTTGCTCCTCAAATAGGGATTTTAGCACAACGGCTCCTGCGCCTTGTCTTTCCAAGTCGCGGATTTTCTCTACAGAATTTGTTAACCCTGAACTTCCAACTATGATAGGGTTTTTCAACTTCAAACCCATGTAATTTACTGATAAATCCATTTCTTAAAGAATTTCAATTCAGCGCAAAAGTACGTTTTTTTAGAAGATTTTAGAAATCTAAAAATTATTCAAAACGATTCTAAATTGGTATTTTAATTCCGGAATAATACCAAATATATACTAAACTATATTCCTGACACTTACAGAGTTTTACTGAACTTACAAATACCTGAGGTATCTCATTTGAAAATTCCTTACTTTTATCGGTTCAAATTCAATCATCAAATTCAATAAATCACAATATCATGAAAAAATATATTTTCATAGCCATGGCAGCCATTTTGGGTTTATACTCATGTAATCAAAAGCAAGAAAAGATGTTAAACTATCCAATTAGTCAAAAAGTTGATACCGTGGACATCTACCATGGAGTAGAGGTTGCAGACCCTTTTCGGTGGTTGGAAGATGATAATTCCGATTCCACCAAAGCCTGGGTGTCTAAGCAAAACAAAGTCACCAACGACTACTTAGCAGAAATTCCTTTTCGCCAAAAAATAAAAGACAGACTGACAGAAATCTGGGATTACCCCAAATATGGAATGCCTTTTAAAAAAGGTGACTATTGGTATTTTTATAAAAACGATGGATTACAGCCTCAATATGTAATTTACAGAATGAAAACCTTGGATGGCGAACCTGAGTTATTTCTTGATCCTAATACTTTTTCGGAGGATGGTACTGTAGCATTAAGCGGTCTTTCCTTCTCAAAAAATGGGAAGCTTTGTACTTATAGTTTAAGCAGTGGTGGTTCTGATTGGAGAGAAATTTTTGTGATGCATGTGGAAAGCAAAACCAAGCTTGAGGATCATCTAAAATGGATAAAATTCTCAGGTATGAGTTGGTATAAAGATGGTTTCTATTATAGTCGTTATGATGAGCCCAAAGAAGGTGACGAACTTAAGGGAGTCAACGAGAATAGCAAAGTATTTTACCATAAAGCGGGAACTGCACAAAGCGCTGATCAATTGATTTATGAGGACAAAGAAAACCCTATGTTTAGCTGGAATATGGGCACTACTGAAGATGAGAAGTATTTGATCTTAAGTGGTCATAATCCATCGGCAAGAGGAAATTCACTTTATTTTAAAGAAGCTGACGATCCAAAATCTGAATTTATTGCTATTCAAGAAGACTTTGAGCATAATACCTGGGTATTGGATAATGAAGGAGAAGATATTTTTATTATGACCAATAAAGACGCTCCAAGAAATAGAGTTTACAAAATCAATGCCAACGACCCAAGTGAGACTAGGGAAGTGATTCCTCAAACTACTGACGTATTAAACAATGTAGGTATGGCAGGTGGTAAACTATTGGTGAGTTATATGCACGATGCCAGTTCAAAAGCCTATGTATATAATCTAGATGGTAGCTTAGAACATCAAATTAAATTACCCGGAATTGGAAGCATAAGTGGCTTTAGTGGTGAAAAAGAAAGTAATACTGCTTTCTACTCTTTCACTTCTTTTATCTATCCCAGCATGACTTTCAAATACGACATCAAGAATAATAAAACCGAAGTTTTTAGAAAATCTGGTATCGATATCGATATTGACCAATTTGAAACGAAACAAGTATTTTATACCAGTAAAGATGGAACCAAAGTTCCTATGTTTATCGTTCATAAAAAGGGATTAGTATTAAATGGAACCAACCCTACTCTCCTTTATGGATATGGTGGATTTAATGTTTCTCTGACTCCTTACTTTAGCATTAGCAATTTGGTATTATTAGAAAATGGCGGCGTTTATGCCTTACCCAATATCAGAGGAGGGGGCGAATATGGAGAAGAGTGGCATCAAGGAGGAACTCAACTAAACAAACAAAATGTGTTTGATGACTTTATAGCTGCGGCCGAGTATTTGATAGATAATGGGTATACGAGTAGCGAGAAGTTGGCCATCAGAGGAGGTTCCAACGGTGGTTTGCTCGTAGGTGCTTGTATGACTCAAAGACCAGAATTATTTAAAGTGGCTATTCCCCAAGTTGGAGTAATGGATATGTTGCGTTATCACAAATTTACTATCGGTTACTATTGGGTTCCTGATTACGGTAGCAGTGATGATAAAATCCAGTTCGAAAATTTAATTAAATACTCTCCTCTTCATAATCTTAAAGCTAGAACATGCTATCCTGCCACTATGATTACCACGGCAGACCATGATGACAGAGTAGTTCCTGCACATTCATTTAAGTTTGCAGCCGAATTACAAAGTAAGCAAAGTTGTGCCAACCCAACTGTTATCAGAATAGAAACCAAAGCTGGTCATGGCGCAGGTAAGTCAACAGAAAAAATAATAGAAGAAGCCACTGATATTTGGTCATTTATGTTTTATAATATGGGTGTAGAAGCTTATCCTGAGAAGTAGATTTGGAGAAGAATGTCGCATGACTAATCCTGTAGGATAACTCTATTGATTTGTTAAAAGCTATACACAAAAAGAGGTTGGGAAATTCCCAACCTCTTTTTTATTGATTGTAAGCAGTAGTGGATTTCATAATAATGCATTACCACCAAACTCTTTGAACTTTGATTAAAAAACCTATATCGGAATTATTTAACTATCGCACAATGATTTTTTCTATCCCAGAACCATGATTGGTCTCAATTTTCAGAAAACAGATTGCCTTTTTTTGCTCTAGAGGAATTATTTCTTCATAAAGTCCAGCTTGCTGACTACCCAGATTGTTTTCCCATATTATTTGACCTAATGAATTATAAAGCCTAATATTTACAGGCGAATCGTTTAATAATTCATAATTAAATCTTACATAACCTTGGGAGTTAGGGTTTGGAGAAACATTAGTTCTAATTTTCGAAACCATAGGGTTTTCATCAAAATCAGCTTCCTTCTCATCTAAAATTGTAAAGCTTTTCAATTCAGTTGATTTATATCCTCCTTCAGATAATCTACCTATTACTTTCCAATAATAAACACCTGGTGCTAAGTCGGGTTTCGAGAATGATGTTTTCGAAGCAAAATCAGTTCTGTAAACCAAAGTGGAAGGATGAGTTTCATTTGAATTAAATATAGCAATGGAATACTCATCAAAATCACCAAGCCATTTAAAATTAATCATATCCTCTTCTACAAAATTTTCATCATTTTTTGGAAAAAAAGTAGAGATGGCACTTTTTTCCATTGTCACATTAGTGACTTCATAGGCAATATAAAAGGGACGATCATTTGTACCCTCCAAAAAATCATCATAATACCAATAATCACCATAATCCTCATTGGCTCTAAACATATAAACCCTAGTTTGCAAACTATTACAATTCACGCCTATCCCTTCTTCACTTATATTCTCCATTGACCACGAAGTGGAAGAACTTAAGGCATACTTACTGGTATATTGGGTAGTCATTTTTGTTTCCCCTTCGAAATCATAAACCCCTTTTATGTGAAACACTGTCATTTCTGCCTTAAAGGTAAATGAAGCACTATGAGAACTTGTATTTTCAATTTCATCTTCAAAACTAGATTCAATTGCTAATTGTCCACCAGAAGTACCAGGCCCAGACCATTCCAATACATTATTTAATTGTGCACCATATAATTGACCAAAATAAGCAACACTATCTCTATTCATCCAATCCATCATACTAGGATCGTTGGGAGAATCAATATAATGCGGTGCTTCATTCAAGGGGCGACCTAATTCAAAATGAACGGTATAACCTGTGTTTCTAAACATATAGGTAGTATCTTCATTTATTGGTGTTGTATAAATATCGGCATCCCACCACGGAAACATCATAAATGAATACCTTTTTAATGCTGGAATATAATACATATAATAGGAAGACTCTTGATTAATCTCATCTAGCTCTTGTGTTTGCTTTACTATACTAGTAAATTCTTTACTTTTATAATTCATTTTTTCATTAGTCTGTGTCCAAGAGCCACCGGGTAACAATTCGGCTTTTTGAATGACCAATTTCCCTTCATAAGCAAGCCCCGCTTCAATTGTATTTGTATATGTATTCTCACCTTTTATTGACAAAGATTTTTCCTCCGTATTGGAAAACTCTAACTCTAAACTAGTCGGTTGAGTTTTTACTGGATATATTGTATCCCACACATCCCAGTCTATAGGTGCAGGAGGAGCACCATCGGTAATTCCAGCCAAAATCCAAAATTTCCTTCCTTCTTCATCATCAAGTTGACTAAAGTCGGTATATGCAGAATGTGCTTCAGCATGAATGGTGTAAATATCAGAATTAAAATAACTATACCCAAGTGTTTTATCTTTGGTTGTATTAATTACTAAAATTCTTTTCTGGAAGGAATCATCTCCTTCTAAGTTAATATCATTTTTAATGCAATCGAGTGGTTTGGGGAAATAGCTCACATTGAGGACTGTATTTTTACCATGCTTATTATAGTAATCTTCCGATGAAAGGTTCATATACTGAACGTTCTCCGTTAACTGGCCCAAACCTTCCTCGCCTGTAAAATAGTATTCCAAAAACATAATATCAATTCTATTCTTATATAAACCATCATCATTATGGTCATCATCCTCAGCCCAAAATGCCCAGACCCTATTGGGATTAGTTGGCTTAGAATCTATAAGTTGACCATTAGATTGAATGGATCCAGTACCCACTTTTACATTTCTACCACCCACATAATTAAGAAACATATTTGCATCTTCACTAAGATTTAAATTTGTAATATCACGGTTGAATGCTCTACATGTTGAGCTCTTTTGTACTCCGAATATTAAAATATTCTTTGAATTATATCTGGCAATTTCAATACTGGTAATCCACCGTTCTTTTGTATCTATACCATAATCTAAATCACGATTAAAAACTAGGTCTATATTAATATTATCGAAGTTATATTCAGAAATCCATGAGTTACCTTTTTTATCACTTGCCGCCAATATAACTTTCGAACCCCAAACATATGCTGCAGTATAATAATAGTCACTATTATTATATTTTAAAGAAGAAGTAATTTCTATTGAGTGCATTTTTTCGGTATTCAAGTCATAATACTTTAAATAAAACTTAGAGTTGTTTTTACTTATACAAAAGAGTTTATCATCGAACCCCCAGAAAGCGGCGCAAGATCGTTGGTAAATCACACCTTCACTATCACTAAGTTTATTGCTATACATGTCATTCATAGACAAATCAGAATTAAGACTATGTATATCTAGAAGGAAATCTCCATCATTAGTCCATTGTCGAATTCCGTAAGTCACCCCATTATATAGCATGAAATTCCACAAATTCGAATTATCCTCGGCATCAGCATGCCCACTTGTTTGTACATTAATAATTGGGGCTCTTTTATCTTTAGCAAAAGCAGAAAAAGAAACAAAAAATGCCAATAAAATAGTTAGTATAATATATCTTGTTTTCATAATATAGTCCTCCTTTAAAATTTGTATGATAACACAGTACGAATAGTGATATTTTGATATCCACTTGCAAACAAAGACCACTCAATAGCATCACTAATGCTCCAATCAAATCCCAATAATGCATCTAAATTAGTCTTCGAGGTCATCTCATAATCCTTTTCTTCCAAAAATGATTGCAAGTCTGTTTTTTTTGTAATATCAATAGATATAGAACTAGAATAATAATACAAACCCAAACCACCCTTGATTCTAAAATTCTTGACATGATATCCTCCCATAATATTCAATCGTGGATATATACTTGAAAATGTAGTTTCATACTCTGTTTTATAACTTCCCTCAAAAGAATAGGTATAACTATTCATATCTGAATTACAACTGGCATAACTAAACAATGGCTGGGCTATGACAGTCCAGTCCTCATTAATGTGGTAATCAATGTCTGCAAATAGGCCCAAAGAATAATTTATTCCCTTTTGAGTAAACTCCAACTGTATTTCATCATCAGCTCTATCTTTTTCGATATGACTAACCGTTGGAATACCCAATTCAACACCAATATCAATATTCCATTTAGATTGCGAATTATTCAAAATATTATAGGCGAAACCAACATTTGAACTCGTCCATAATTGAGTTGATGAATAAAGAGAATTAAATTCATCAAGCTCATCAGTATCCCAATCATTCCAGCCAAAACTTTCAGTATCGATTCTTAATTGGGAAGAATAAGAATGGAGTTCTAAATCCATCATCCCAATGTTAAACGAAAAGTACACTTTACTTTTCTTGTCCTTCGTCACTGTATCTTGAGCATATAGATAGCCACATAGCAAAAATACAGCGGTTGTAAATAATAGTTTTTTCATAATACTTTTTTAAATGTTCATACCAAATTTAGAGAATCCTATTTATTTCAACGCAATTTAGCAGTCCCAAGTTCTCAAAAACCTGTCTCATTAGCTTAAATAGAACACAATAGAAAAAAATAGATTATTCTGGATAGAAATCCAATCTAGCTCAAAAATACACCTAAGTAAAATATTCACATCAGCAAGATCAATCTCATTCCTTGCTGATTCAGTGCAGGTTAAACAAGTTAATTATTTACACTATCATGGAATATCTATTTAGAAATACACTTGGTTTATATGTATTTTTTGATGAACTTTGGGTTTCGCAAAACAAATAAATACAATACAAGCAAAACCAGATAATAAGTACAAATGATTGAGATTTTCCCCTTAACTTTCTTTATATTATTCATTGTATATATATCGTTTGGAATCATCATCCATAGCATTTCAACATTAAATTCAAGCAAAGATGGTCTGGGATATGTATCCCTTTTCTATTATAGTCGAGCCTTTCTATTTCTGGGTCCAGCCATGCTTCTTTTCACTAACAATATCGGTTGGTCAGTTTATTACTCTGGGCCACTTAAGGTATTGATGATACCTCTTTTATATTTGTATTTTTCAAAACTCGACCAAGAGAACAAGAAATTAAAAAAAGGAGACCTCACGCACCTGCTCCCCTTTTTCTTTGAAATTTTATTTACTTTACCCATTGCATGCCTACATGCCGAGGAGATTGCAAATCCTGAAAGCATTAAGATATCTTCCATCCTGAGTATTCAATGGGATGAGAATTTCTATTTTAATCTCTTAGCCATTACAGCAAGAAGCATCGCACTTATTCAGGCCATCATATACTCCATTCTGATCTCAAGAACCTATATCAAATTAAAGAAAAGCTTCTTAGACCATAATTCTTTTGTATCCTTTACTAATTTAAACTGGATAAAATGGGTAAGTTATTTATTTATTATTAATGGATTTATATCTGGTTTTGAACTATTTGGCCTTTTCAATATTCCAATTATATTTGTATTAACTGCATTATTCCTCCTTTTCATCGCATTTTACTTTTTAATTTATTCCATATTACAAAAAACCGTATACTACAAAAGCTCTATTCATTCAGAACAGCATATACATGATATTGAAGATGATATCAAAGAAGAATCCAATATTATTCTAAATAAATTTAAAGATCAGCAACTGTATTTACTCCAAGATATATGTTTACAAGAAGCCTCCAATCAATTGGGTATTGCAAAGTACAAATTGAGCAAATATGTTAAAATAGGAGGCTATGAAAATTTTTATCATTTCGTGAACATGATGAGAGTAAATACAAGTAAAGAATTATTGCGAAATATCTCTCATCAATATAGTATCGATTCCGTTGTTACCGATTCTGGATTTAATTCCAGGAGTACCTTCTACCGCGTTTTCAAAGAATACTGCGAAATGACCCCTACTGAATACATAAAACAATCAAAAGAAATTTGGTTATAACAACTTAGGAGAAGGTTTTCTTTGTTGGCCTCTTCACAAACAACATCCCAGCAAGAGTACTAATCACTGCAACCAAGAAGGCTGGGATAAATGAAGATTTCGCATTGAATTGTTCCGGTAAAAACACGCCCAGCAAGAAAAATGTAAGATTGACTACAAAGGCTAAAACTACACTTACAAAAGCGACATAACGATATCGATAAGGATCTTTTTTAGAAAGTGCGATTAGTGTAATGGGTGTATAAATCACTATCATCGATATCCCAACGACCATTAAATCCACCACCTTGGGAAAGCTTAAAGCAATAAACAATGCCATTACTCCAAATACTAAACTGATTAATCGAATGCTTTTTTGCAATTGAGAAGAGGACTTCTCTTTATGTTTCCAACCCAAGAAATCTCTTGCTGTAGAAATGGAGATGATATTAAGGAAACTATCACCAGAAGACATTAATGCAGATAATAAGCCGACCACAGCAAAGCCAAGTATTATAGGCTGAGAATGATCATTTAGAAATAAATAAGTTACATCTTCACTAACCAATTGGTCACCATGAGTGATTCTAATAGTCATTCCCACCAAAGGAAAAATTAAATAAAATGGCAACATCCCAATCCCCGACCAAAAACTCATTTGTTTGGCTACTTTATCACTCTTTGCTGCCAACACTCTTTGCCAAATATCCATCCTCACCAATACTGACCAACTTAAAAACAAGGGCAAGGCCACTAAAAAAGCTATCCCCTCAGCTGTTCCATTAACCATTTTAGTTGGCAGTTCTGAAAGACGACTTAATCCTTCGGTATCCGCCCATATACCAGGAATAAAGATGAAGATAATCATGAGAACGATAATAATAAACTGAATGGTATCGGTTATAATCACACCAGCCATACCTGCGAATGCTGTATATCCTATGATAACCAAGCCTGATAAAATAGCTGCATAAGTATAATCCATTTGAAAAGCATACTTTAAAAGACTAGCCATAGCCACAAACTGTGCTGCTAATAGGAAAAAGAATATAAAAACATTAACGCCAGTAACCATTCCTGAGAACATTCTGGCAAAACGAGGCTCTTCATTGGATTTGGTAAATCGCATATTCAAGAACTGAGGAAAGGAATAAATATTTTCTTTCACTCCCATTTTATGAATCCTTCCAGCATATCGAATCATTATCATAAAACCCATCACATAAGCAATTCCTATACCAACAGCAGCAAATCCCGATTCATAACCCATAGCCATTAGACCAATAGAAGTCCCGCCTCCAACAAAAGTGGCTAGTGTTGTAAATACCAAAGGAAGTAATTTAGTCTTACGGTTATTGACCAAATAATTCTCTAAGTCATGCGTATTCACATGCTTAACGGTAAGATAAATAATGAAAACTAGATAAATAAGGATCCAAAAGATATACCAATTCATATAAGGTTTTTGGTAAAAATAGTAAAAATGATGAAATACAAAAAAAAAGCAAGTCAGGGGGGACTTGCTTTTCAATCTTCTGGAGAGAAGTAAATTTAATGCGTTAAGATCTTGGGAACGGGTATTTCCCTTTTTTCTTTCGACAAATGTACAGTACTCACTTGTATTAATAGGAGCAAATGTTCAAACAAGCTATTCTATCTATTAAGTGTCCGTCCCAAATGATAATACGCGAATAGCACATCTCATTAAAACCAGTGTATAACATGGTTATACGCAATATACCAAAGTTATAATTAATGACTGAAGTTTCGCACCAAATCAGACTGCCTTATCAAGCTGAATTAGAATAGGTTCTTTTTCTCTAAAAAACAGAAAATTTTCACTATTGTTGATTAACTCATGTGCAATTTTCTGAAAATCAACACCA
>NZ_JABKBZ010000235.1:0-793 GCF_013166635.1 Lentimicrobium sp. S6
AGGAACTATTACTCTATTATATTGAGCCTGCTCAAAGCTGTGTTATGTCTTTCTATGCTGCATTGAAGAATACTCCAAGTAAAGTGTTTGCAGTAACCGAAGAGGATTCAAGGATTATTTTAATTCCCGTTCATTTATTACCAAATTGGCTAAAAGAGTATTCTGATTTCAATGAACTGTTTTATAATCAATATAATCTAAGGTATTCAGAACTTTTAGATACAATTAGTCATTTGTTATTGGATAAAATGGATAAGAGACTTTATGACTATTTGAAAAAGAAATTGGAATTGATTAATAGTAATTCAATTATAATGAGTCATAATCAAATAGCTAACGAATTAGGAACTGCCCGTGAAGTGATAACTAGAGTTCTGAAAAAACTTGAATCCGATGGGAAAGTATTACAAAAATCAGGGGAATTAAGAATTATCGCTGAGTGGTGACCACGGTCACTGCACATCAATAAAACACCACCTACCTTTGTAACGCAATAATGCAAGATTATTTAAATTTTAAAAAAATGAAAAAAAACATGGGAACAGCAGACAGAATTATTAGAGTAATAATCGCTGCAATAGTCGGAGTTCTTTATTTCACAGGAACAATTTCTGGAACATTAGGCATTGTTCTTTTAGTACTTGCAGGAGTTTTCGTTTTAACTAGCTTGATAAGCTTTTGTCCACTTTATGCACCATTTGGACTTAGAACTTGCCCTATGAAAGAAAAGAAATAAGGCAGCACACAACAATTAAGCATCGTTTTCAGCCCTAAGCCGTGGAGCTAAGCATTT
>NZ_JABKBZ010000236.1:0-790 GCF_013166635.1 Lentimicrobium sp. S6
CTTCTTTTGTTGTAAATCTTTCTTTAAACGTCTGTCTATCAATGTTTTTTAGTATCCTCATCGTTCCTGAATTTGAATACAATTTACAAAATAATATACTCATATACAACTATTTGTGAACTAAATGGGTAACCCTAAACAATAATTTCAAGTGTAGCAATTTCAGACGTTGAATAGGCATCTAGGTTATGATAATCTTGTACTACGATAACTCCAATAACGTCATTTTGATTACTCATTTTAATAGGGATTCCTAGCCAAATTGCCATTTTGTCGCCATAGCTTTTTACCCCATATTTTTCCCATATCAGTTTTTTTGATTCTTCTTTTATTAGTTTAGTTTTTCCTTCTCGTCTTACCCAGTCAGTGTATCCATTTTCAATATGGAAGTGCTCCTGTGGTTCGCAATCATCAATCTCATCTTTATAATAAGGAAAGGTATAAGTATTAGTTTTTTTATGATAAAAAGCCATAAAAAAATTTTCTGCACGAATAATGTTTTTAACCTTTGTGTGCACTTTATCTAAAAAAACATTTAAGGTTATAGTTTGATCAGAAATTTGAGATATTTCTAAAATCGTTTTATGTGCTTTCTCCAGTTGTTTTTGCTTAGAAACCCGAGTTCGATTATAAAAACAGAGCTAATTGATCGTCTTTCTCCAAATCATATTTTATAGAAGGTTTTTTAGCAAAGAATGAATATGCGATAAGAGCGGCGATAATATTGGAGATAAAATTTTCAAAACTTCTGTGCCTAGAATGTTCAATTTGGCACATGTTTTTTAGTTCA
>NZ_JABKBZ010000237.1:0-786 GCF_013166635.1 Lentimicrobium sp. S6
GGAATTAAAATAATCCTTGAATCCTCTTCGGTTACTGCAAACACTTTACTTGGAGTATTCTTCAATGCAGCATAGAAAGACATAACACAGCTTTGAGCAGGCTCAATATAATAGAGTAATAGTTCCTTCTCGTCAAATCTTGAATATACTTTTACAAGTCCACTTACAACAAGAGGCAATACTTTAACATACTGTTGTTCTCTTAAAATTTCAATTCCTTTGGGGAATTCCTTTATACTTGATTCTTGCAGTATCTTATCAGCTAAATCAGGTTTTAAAAAGGATAATATTTTCTTGTCAAACTCCATTATTTATGGTATTTAGGTTCTAAGGTTGCACACAACGGCTCGAATATGCGTAGTGCGGGATTTCGAAGCTCCAACGCATCAAATTACACCGCCGCTTATTAATTGCTATATCGCTCATATTTAGCACATTTCCCGCATTACGTATATTTATTGTTGAACTAAACCTCCCCAAAGGGAGGTAGCTTTCGATTTAAATTCGTATTGAATACGTATAAATCTCATGTTTAATAATTTAATAAAATTAAATCATGAGTAAAATTACTATTTATTCTGAAGCCTGCAACAAAGTTGATGGCTTTAGAGCTATGGGAGAAGAGTTCAAACGTAAACTTATTATTAATGGACGATCAAAGTCTACACACGAAAATTATTTACGCCAAATAGCTAAACTGGCACTTTATTACATGAAAAATCCGCTAGTTTTAGACATGGATGAGCTGGAAGAGTATCTGTATTACCTGATGCAAAAGGATACGGA
>NZ_JABKBZ010000238.1:0-780 GCF_013166635.1 Lentimicrobium sp. S6
CACAGTGTGGAGAATAACTTTGGATGTACACAGGTGGCCACGGCTCCTTTCTATGTGAATCCTCTTCCTGTGATTGACTTTAGCTTTAATAATGCTTGTTTGGGTAGCGCGACTCAGTTTAACGACTTGTCCAGCTCTCCTGTTGGAATCGCTTCTTGGTCTTGGGACTTTGGCGATGGGGAATTTAGCAATGCTGCTAATCCTGCCCATACTTATGCTACGGCTGGTGACTTTGTAGTTCGATTAACGCTAGTGGATAATCTAGGTTGCACTGACTTCTTGGAGAAGACCATTACTATTAATCCGGGTCCTACAGTAGCTTTTGAAGCACCTGCTACTTGTCATGGTGACAGTACCTATTTTACCAATACTACTAGCGCCGATGCGACCAGCTATATGTGGTATTTTGGCGATGGAAATAGCAGTACTGAAATAAATCCAGTTCATCTTTATGAGAACTATGGAACTTATACTGTTTTATTAGAAGCCAGCGATGAACTCGGTTGTCAGAACAGCATGGAACAAGAGGTGGTGGTTTATCCACTTCCTATCGTAAATTATACTTGGAACTTTGGAAGCTGTGCTGGTGACACCACCTTCTTCCAAGACCTTTCTCAGGCCATAAGTGGCGATATTGCTTCTTGGAATTGGAATTTTGGGGATGGTAATTTTAGCACTGAGCAGCATCCTTATCACATCTATGCTGAAACTGGAGATATCACCTATGAAGTCACTTTGATCATTACCACCACCGATGGTTGTAGCGATAGTTTGGTGGAG
>NZ_JABKBZ010000239.1:0-760 GCF_013166635.1 Lentimicrobium sp. S6
ATCATATTTTATAGAAGGTTTTTTAGCAAAGAATGAATATGCGATAAGAGCGGCGATAATATTGGAGATAAAATTTTCAAAACTTCTGTGCCTAGAATGTTCAATTTGGCACATGTTTTTTAGTTCATCATTTACCGTTTCAATAACTGATCTTTTTCTCAATAGAATCTTATCTTTTAATTCCATCAAGGTGTTTTTCATGTTATTTCTAATACCAGTAATAAGGTGGAGACCATCAATAAAAAGGAGTTCAGTTAATGCTTTTGAAACATATCCCTTATCAGCATATAGCTTCCCTTTAATTGCTTGGATGAAGTTTTTGTCCTTAAGAGGAGCTCTATCATCAACATTTGCCTGAGTGATTACAAAGTTCAATATTTCTCCTTTATCATTGATAATCAGATGTAATTTAAAGCCATAAAACCATCCCATTGTACTTTTTCCAGTTGTTGCAATACCTTTGAAAGTTTTATTATTTCGAATCCTTTTGTTCTTGCAGGCTCTGATAGGAGTAGAATCTATAAAGGATATTCCAGTACTTTCTCCCATACGCCAAGTCTTTAACAATAAAGTCATAGGTAAAGTAGATTGTTGCATTAGTTCAACAAAACGATTATAAGAAACTGTTGCTGGAAAGTAAGATTGCATATGTTTTTTGACATAAAAAAGATAAAAATGTTTCATGTTTCTAAATTGGCCAAAATGAAACAGAACCATAATGGTTATCACCTCACTAGTTGATAAAATGGGCTTCCTTTTT
>NZ_JABKBZ010000240.1:0-745 GCF_013166635.1 Lentimicrobium sp. S6
ACGTTGCCAATAATTTAGAATAACCAAACTCAAAGCATAGAATTTAATAAAAGCGTTCTTTTTATATTGAAAAAACCCGTCTTGGAAATGGGCATTTTACCGGCAATAGATTGAATGAGTAGAAAGATGAATTTGCTCGGTTTTGGTCGCGGCCAATTTAAGTTCTGCCTCTCTTGATTTTTAAAAAAGGGAAAGCGTGTGAATAACAAAACGATTTTGACTTGGTTTCAGTCGTGGACATTTTAAGTCCGGATTGTCTTCACTTTTTTTAAAAAAGAATAACATTGCGTAAAAAATTATTAAGTTTACATCATGTTTTAGGTCTAGACATTTTAAGTTCGAATTTCATCGGGTTTTTAGGAGGTGAATAATTAAAGACGAAGTTTTTGACCTCATGTTTTAGGCGAGGACATTTTAAGTTCGAACTTAAATTGGCAGCTGGAGCATCTTCTAATAAATAGAACATCCTCGGAAATTCTATTGCCTAGAAGAGAATAAGGATGAAGGATATTTTAGTAAAAATGCCCTGGAAAAATGACTATTGAGAAAGATTTTAATGCTTTGCTAATTTGGTTTTGTGAAGAGAGAAAATCTTCCATATTGAAGGAATAAACAATTGGCAACAGAGGCTCATACATAATGTGGGTTTTGTAGTAGAATAGAACATATAAACATAAAATAAACATCGGAGTAGGCAGATAGATAATGGCTTTGAAAACCACACTATGCATAGCCTAGGACGTTG
>NZ_JABKBZ010000241.1:0-741 GCF_013166635.1 Lentimicrobium sp. S6
TCCGTATCCTTTTGCATCAGGTAATACAGATACTCTTCCAGCTCATCTATGTCTAAAACTAGCGGATTTTTCTTGTAATAAAGAGCCAGTTTAGCTATTTGGCGTAAATAATTTTCGTGTGTAGACTTTGATCGTCCATTAATAATAAGTTTACGTTTAAACTCTTCTCCCATAGCTCTAAAGCCATCAACTTTGTTGCAGGCTTCAGAATAAATAGTAATTTTACTCATGATTTAATTTTATTAAATTATTAAACATGAGATTTATACGTATTCAATACGAATTTAAATCGAAAGCTACCTCCCTTTGGGGAGGTTTAGTTCAACAATGGGTATAGCAAATAGGGCGTGGCTTAAGGGGTTTTCATTGTGCAAGTAATTTACACCGCCGAAGCATTTGCTTCGGCTAGCAATAAAATATTAAATTAGTAACCAAAACAAATGCTACGGCTCAGTGCAACTTGACAAGTAAGTGCTTTCTATTGCCCAACTTGCCATACCCGAGCCGTTACCAAGCATTTAAATTCAAAGGACAAAGCATTTGGTAGGGAAAAAAGTTCTTTCTTTAATTAAGGAAACGAAAACGAATTCGGGCATTTTTAGCCAATAAGAATGAATGAGTTGAAAGATGAAGTTGCTCGGTTCCAGACGCGGGCCTTTTAAGTCCTGCCTATCTTGATTTTTAAAAAAGGCAAAGCGTGTGAATAACAAAACGACTTTGACTTGGTTTCAGTCGTGGGAA
>NZ_JABKBZ010000242.1:0-729 GCF_013166635.1 Lentimicrobium sp. S6
AATACGGCTATAGGAAGATGTATTTTGCTTTAATGATGCTAGGATATTATATCAACCACAAAAAAGTTTACCGTTTAATGGAAGAGAATGATTTATTACGAGCAGCAAAAAAAAGGAATGAAAGAACTCGCTAGCGCGGTTTTGCAAACCGGGCGTCTACTCTCTTACCTCTTCACGCATAAACAAACCAATCCCTATTTATCTAATTCTATAATAAAAAACTATTAATCATTTTAGTATACAAACTATCCGGCAATCTTGTATCATGATCCGCATAATAAGAGTAATGTAATCTTCTTATAAACAGATCCTCTTGTTGATGGTTCGCTGTATCAATTATTAATTGATTTGAGATACCGTGATATGTTTTTATCGGTCTGTTTTTGAAAGAAATCTCGTTATATGGCTCATATTTATATTTTACTTTCATTATTCGTCTTTTTGTTAACCATGATCACTAGTGTCCACTTAAAACAAATTGATTTTCAATTGGTTACTATCTGAATCTTTGAGATTATTGTTATCTATATTTGTAAAGAGCTCATTTACAGGTGCTTTATCTAATAGTGACACTCCCAAAATTTGTAGAATTTCGTAGGTTGAACGCTCCAATTTTAGCTCTTCACCTGCAATTGCAACTAAACAATATGTTATTATTGCCGTGTAAATCTGGATACGAACAGCATTTTCTGTGGTACCCCAAAATGATTTAACTTTTAAATGTTGTTT
>NZ_JABKBZ010000243.1:0-725 GCF_013166635.1 Lentimicrobium sp. S6
GCTATTATTGGGTTTACCATGACCCCTTAAAAAGAATGGTGGTGTTTGACTACCAAAAAGGACGTAGCAAAGATGCACCCCGAAAAATACTCGATAACTTTGAAGGGTATTTACAAACCGATGAATATGCATCTTACAACCAGTTTAAATCCAAGAAAACAGTAAGCCATCTGGCTTGCTGGGCACATGCACGCAGATATTTTGAAAAAGCACTGAAACAAGACAGCTCCAGGGCAGAATATGCCATGGGGAAAATCCAGCAATTATATACTTTGGAGCGCGAGATTGTTGATCTTTCATCAAATGACAAAAAGAAGGCGCGTATTGACAAATCCCTTCCAATTATAAATGAGTTAGGAAAATGGATTTCTCAGGAAAATAAAAAGGTACTCCCTTCAAGCCTGATCGGAATAGCATTTACCTATTCTATTAATTTATGGGACAGTCTTCACACATATCTTTACGACGGAAATCTAATTATTGATAATAACCTGATCGAAAACAGTATCCGACCCAATGCTTTAGGAAGGAAAAATTACCTTTTCGCTGGTTCTCACGAAGGAGCAAAGCGTTCAGCTATGTTTTACTCCTTTTTTGGAACCTGTAAAATGCATGGTGTAAATCCTCAAATATGGATGAACAAAGTCTTGGAGCTTATTGCAGAGCACAAAGTCAATAAACTTTATGAGCTCTTCCCGCAAAACCTGTCCCTGCTATAATCATAG
>NZ_JABKBZ010000244.1:0-711 GCF_013166635.1 Lentimicrobium sp. S6
ATGGTAAGATGCACTGCGTGCGTAAAGAATAGTAAAGACTATCCCTTACAACTCTTTACCACTTTTTACAATTTCTTTACAATCCAAAGAAAGGTAAAGTGCCCTTCGGGCGTAAAAGATGGTAAGATGCACTGCGTGCGTAAAAGATGGTAAGATGCACTGCCTGCGTAAAAGATGGTAAGATGCACTGCGTGCGTAAAGAATAGTAAAGACTATCCCTTACAACTCTTTACCACTTTTTACAATTTCTTTACAATCCAAAGAAAGGTAAAGTGCCCTTCGGGCGGAAGGAATGGTAAGGTGCCCTTCGGGCGTAAAAGATGGTAAGATGCGCTTTGCGCGTAAAGAATAGTAAAGACTATCCCTTACAACTCTTTACCACTTTTTACAATTTCTTTACAATCCAAAGAAAGGTAAAGTGCCCTTCGGGCGTAAGGAATGGTAAGATGCACTGCGTGCGTAAAGAATAGTAAAGACTATCCCTTACAACTCTTTACCACTTTTTACAATTTCTTTACAATCCAAAGAAAGATAAAGTGCCCTTCGGGCGGAAGGAATGGTAAGATGCACTGCGTGCGTAAAAGATGGTAAGATGCACTGCGTGCGTAAAAGATGGTAAGATGCACTGCGTGCGTAAAGAATAGTAAAGACTATCCCTTACAACTCTTTACCACTTTTTACAATTTCTTTACAATCCAAAGAAAGGTAAAG
>NZ_JABKBZ010000024.1:0-65055 GCF_013166635.1 Lentimicrobium sp. S6
TAAATCACAAATACTATCTGCTAATGTAGGTTCCTTACGTATTTTCATACCATAAAAATACAACTTATTTATCTGATATACAATTATATAAGGTGATTTATTTTGTTAATTACCATGCAACGGTCTTTAATAGTTAAAATTGAGTCTGCAAAATGAATGATCTGTGAGATCCCAATTTTTGCTATAAATATCAGGCTTATTAATATTAGATATGATGTGTTTATTTTCATTTTTGCAAAGATTTTGTCTGTCAAGGTTTAAATCTAATGAGCTACAAGCATTTTTTTTGTTTTTGTGTGGTTGGGGGTTTTTAGTGTATAAAAGTATATTCCTGGTTTTAGGACAGAAGTATTTATATCTATTTGATATTCACCTGGTCTTAGGTCTTGTTGGAGTATGTTACCAACAACAGTTCCATTGATGTCGTAAATATCGAGAATAACTGGAGTGTTATTAGGTAGATAGAATTTAATGCAGGTATTGTGAGTACAAGGATTTGGAAAATTCTGTTCCAAAACAAAATCTGCATTTTCTATAATCTCATCTTTAATATGGAGTAAATATCCTTCATCTACATTTTCAATTTCGCCATCTTCGTTTATAACAAAAGACCTTAAAACAAGATTCATTTTTGGATTTGCAAACTGGACCCCATTCGTTGGGACATAATCCATATTACTGGCAACCATAATAAACTCGTGGCTTAAAATCAATAGGGTATCACCTCCAGCATAAGCAATGTCTATATCAGAAATTTGTTTGGTGGTATCACATACAAGTTTGTTAGCCTCATAATGATTCCAATTTTTAAAAGACTTAGAAATATCACCTACAAAGAGATCTATCTGACTATATCTGATATCAGCACTTTGCAAACCGGGTTTCCCAAGTTTGATGGCTATGGCAGCATTATTTTGGTTACCAATGGTCATTTTTGCTAAATTGAGCTCATTCTGTCTGTCGCTGTAAATTTTAAAGGGAGGCTCCGAACTCCATTCTGAACTTGTGTTTTCCCATGGAAGTATATAAAGGCCTTCTTCGTAATCCGTATTTATATCATTTGAGAAAGTGGTAAATACAAGCGCACCATTGTCATTCTCGAAACAGATGTCAAATGATTTATAGAAAACACTGGTGTCTAATGCAAAAACAGCCTGAGGTTCAGACCAATGTTCACCATTAAAATAAGAAGTGTATAATTCATTGTCAATATTCCCATCATTAAAAAAGTTTTGCCAAATGGCAACGGCGGTATTTTCTTTTGGGGAGGCAATTCTGATATTGGTTTGTATTCCTGGAGGTTCAGCAAATACTTCTGGACTCGAAATACTCCAATTTGAGTTTGCCTTTTCAATTATAGAATAATATAGGTCAGATTTATTCGATTCCAGATTACCTACATGCCATGTTATTAGTGCTTTGTTTTCTGATATTTTTGTGATGTGAGGATTGGCTTCAGCACGTCCTGAGTATAGGCTGGATCTATCATCATCAAGGTTGGAAATAAATACGATTGAGTCAACATCTTCAGCATAAACCGCTACATATATGTCTTGAGATTGTGCAATGTTTTCTAAAATATTTTCCGGGTCTGTTCCTTGAATTGAATAAGGAGTATGACGTGATTGCATCCAAGTATAAATAACTTCTTTACTGCTGACTTGTGCAGTTGATGGGTTATGAATCAGATTCTTATTGACAGCAATCGTTTTTACACTATCAAATTTTGCATTAGCTATTGAAAACTTCCTCATTTGAAGTTTGCGCTCCCCATAATGACTCCCCTCTTCTATCCAGCTAAATAACAGCGAGTTGCTGTTTCTGTCTATTTCTTGATTGGGTTGTGGTAAAGGAATTTTATGATACCAACCTACAGGGTTGATTTGAGACATGGTTATATCAAAATCTGAATCTACCACATTTATATTGGTCTTATTATCATAAGGAGGGAAAGTGGATCTCATATCATCACCAATTTTCCATCTAAATAGTGGTTTGGGGCCGTATAAATCTACCTCGTACCAATCCCATAGGGCTGTTGCATATACTCTCCAATACATTTGTACTACTGCCCCAGCAAGGAAGTGTTTAGCGTTTTCAGGAATATCTGTATATGAATAACCCATGCCAATATATGCTCCGAGTGATAAGCCTACATAAAAATCAATTAAGCCAGATGCAATGGTTGCTCCTATTGACAATTCTCCGCTTATTCCCATATCACCAAAGTGGTATGATGCACTATTATTATGTTCTTCTTCATGGTTTGGATTGGCATCAACTTTTAATTCTCCTTGAGAACCCCATCCACCATTTACAGTATCGGTAATATAATTTAATCGTGATGCATATCCCAATGCAGGAGAAATCGTGAAGTTGGCTGTGGGACCAACAATTTCACTTGCTTTATAGCCTTCGGCCAATTTTGAAAATTCTTTAAATGGATTTTCTACAATCCGCTTAATGCTTAGCGTAAGGTCAACAGAATTAGCAAAATCTTGTTTTGCTATTAAATCATTGTCTTCATCAAGAAAATAAAAATCTTGTTCGGTAGATTGAAAATCTAGTTTCACTAGTCCGGGATTTCCAAGATGAAAATTAAACAATTCCCTATGGAATTCAGGAGGACCGTCTAACATTAATTTGTTCTGAGATTTTGTAAATTTTAAGTTTGCTTTTATGGAAGGTGTGGGGCTTTCGAAATCAGTACCTCCTAATAAGGGTACCATTTGTGGAATGGTAAAGTTATTTTCCACTACTTTATTGTTTTTACTCAAATAGGTAGAGATAGAAAAGCTAACTGTATCTCCGATTTCTTGAATGTCCTCAAAATCGGAATTATCCATAAAATCGAACCATTTTGGTCTGGTCCTGTGAATGGTTATTGAAAAAGGACCCTGTATAATCACAGGTTCTGTATCATCACCAAGATAGTATTCAACTTTCATAAACGAATGTGGAGGTTTTAAGCTGGCCATATCAAAGCTTAGATGCCAGATGGTATCATTTATTTTCACCGCATCTGCTTGCCCTAATTCATGCTTGTTATTGGTATAGAACACCCCTCTTATTTTGCTTATATCGTTTAAGTGGCTTTGTGTTTTTATGGTAAAAGTATTAGTCTGAGCCATGGTACCTGGAGCTATGGATTCTTCAAAAGGGCCATCAAAATCACCACTTATGGTTGGAGCCACCATTTTATTAATGTTTATTGGTAGAGGAAAGGAATGCATTACGATGTTTCCTAAGCTGGTAACATAACCTGTTTCAACACTCATATAACTGCCCTCAGGTGCATCTCCCATATCGAATGTAAATTCTACTTCATGCTGGCCTGTAAATGTTTGTGTTTGTTGATCGATGATAGTATGGTCGGGAGTAACAAATACGAAACTTATAAAATCACTTTCGTAATACTCATAAGCTGAACCTGTCCAGTCGGTTGCCGCATTAAAACGATTTTCAACTCTCATGCCTTCATTAAAATATCCAATACCCATGCCTGGGGAGTAGGAAAAGTAATGATTAGGAATGGGGTCTTTAATATGAAAACGCCCTAAATGATAAGAGACACCTTCTTCTGGCCCTCCTCTATAAAATATTTTAGTAGTGAAATTATAATTTCCTGGGTTTTTATTTAGCAGGTTTCCTTCCCATTTTATGAACGAAAGTTTGTCTGAAGTATTACTCCAGTCTGGGCTTCCCCCTATTATGTTGCCCTTATTGTTTCCCGAATGGTCTTGAACCTCTGTACCCAATGCATCATTTAGCTTATAATGTGTTTCAGAAGGACTACTCCCGGTTTGAATTATTTTTATTTCAGCGAGTGTCCCCTTGAAATAGTTGGATATGTTTTTCTGTTGCTGAAATTTTGTTGATGCATTCTTTCCTATTATCCAATAGCCTGAATAGGATTCTAAATCTTCACTATTTTTAGAGTCCACCACCGACCCATCCATAAATAATTCAATTTGGGGATACCCATAACTTACTACGATATGATGCCATTGACCGTCATTATAGGGGTGGTTTGCGTATAATTGTAGTTCTTCGCCTGCATTAAATTCGATAACACCCGTTTTTAGCATGGTAATTTCTCTTTCATTACGACTGCTATTTTCTCCGTTTTGAGTTTCGGAAAATCCAATGATTTTACCTCCAGATTGACTAGATGTTTTAAACCATAAATCAATTTGACCTTGTGGTGGTGCTGTTACCTGATGATTGGTTTCTATATAATTGTCTGTTCCATTAAGAGTTAAAGAATAAGCATATGGAATACTACTTTTAGTAAAACTTAGGGTATCATAATATTCCCCATCCTTTTCCAGTGAAATGAATACTTTATAGATGTCATCGGGGAAGTTGCTGCATAAAATATCAGTATTTAAAACATCTGATTCGCTATCGCTTTGGTAAACTTGGCTCCAATTAAACTTTGGAGTAGCAATAGGTGCCGGAGGATATATGGATAAATCATAGTTGGTCATAAATCCTGAATCAGGACAACCCGGATAGTATTCATTAATATTTAGATGGTCTACTTTATATGTTTGATTAGAAATATCATCAATTAATTTGGCCATACTTTCCTCTGGCAATACGGTTTTTGAAAAAATAATTCCGTCATTTTCATCAATAAATCTAAACATGATGGAATCCACATCAGCATGACTTGAGATGAGGCTTAGCGTATCTTTCATCCTTGCTAAATCTGCTGGCTGTGGAGAAAAATAGGCGCCTTTTTTTAATACTCCTCTATTGTTTTTATAACTCAGGTCGGAAACCAGATTTTGGCGGTTTCGTAAATCATCAAAATTCCAATAGCCTACAATACTATCATTTTGTAGCATGGTTTGATACCTATTGTTGATAATCATTTGCTGACTAATGTCTACATTCCAAATTCTTAATTCATCAATGGCAGTAATGAAATTATTCATGATTCCTCCGCCACCAATTTTTAGAGGATAGGTCTTTAGTTTATTTTGGTAATGCGGGTAATTTTGTTCAATAGATTGAACCATATTTTCATCTATATACACATCGAGAGCCAGTCCATCGATATAAAATTGGGGCTGTTTCCCTTTGTTAGCTGTAAATGTAATGGCCACATGGTGCCAATCAGTTTTTTCTAATTTGGAATATTCAAAATCTCCCTCATAAAGCATATCGAAAAAACCTCTAGCACCTGTATAAATTCTGAGTCCAATTAAATCACTTTCCATTTGGATGATTAGAGATGCAGCAAATGCTGTGTCAACAGAAACAAAATAAAATTCTCCATTCGGATTGGAGTTGATTTCTACAGTATCAAATCTTAACCAGGCTTCTATAGAAAAACTCCCCTGAAGCACATCTAAGCTATAAGGACCCATATACATATCAACATTTCTTTCTCCTGGTCCATTGCTGACCAATGCGTATTTTGCTGTATCTATATTTAATATTTGACCGGAATTTTTATTCTGTATAAATGTGGGAATAGAATCATTGAAATAGCCTTCATAAGCATTGCAAATTAGTTTGGGTTGTTGTGGGTTTATTATAAGTTTATTCCATCTTAACAATCCATTATCGGGCCCGCCATCACAATAAATAGCTGTTTCTAAGTATCTTGTCGACAAGGGAAGCTCATCCATCCTGATATTGTTATACATGGCGGAATCAAGGTAGAAACCTTCTTCAGCATTTACTATCAAAGAGTCTATTACGGTGGTGTCCTTACTGAGAATGTTAAACTTTACACTTGTAGTGCGAGGAGGTAGGTTTTCGACTTTAATGGAATTGCTTATTTCTGGAACAGGCTGCCAATAGTCGCTTGTAAAGGAATAATTATTAGAAGTAAAAGGCCCCCAGCCTTCGCTTGCCTGTATGAATAAGGTGTCGGGATAAACAACATATGGTATGCGATAGGTAGCATTACTGTCACTCTGATAAACAACTTCTACTTGTAGAGTAGGAGAAAGCGGAAACCCCATGGTGTCAGATTCAAATTCCCAATTGGCTGATTCCAAATAATTACCCTCCTCAATATATGGTTGATTTATGATTTGATTTTCATTATCCAGCATTTTAAAAGTAATTTTTGAAGTATTTGTTGGTAGGCTATAAACCATTATGTAATTACTTCGTTCTGTTCCGATGGTATAAGGGCCGTATCCATTCAGGGAGTTGATGGTGATTTTAGGAATTTTATTGGTATCACTATCGTTTAATGCTGTTAGTATTTGAGGATATTTTAAATGAGCTGTTTTATAGATTTCGGACGTCTGGGCAAATCCACTTATGAATTGCAAAAACAGAATAAAAGTGAGGAGAAGATTTATTGAAATTGATTTCATAAGGATATTTATTTGGTACGAATAATTTCTACAGGATTTTTTTGGAATGGCCACCTCAACAATTCAATTTTATAGCGGTCATTTAGATTTAGTAAAATTAAAGCAAACGCAGGATTTAGGTCAAAATATCACTACGGTATGACTACTGTAATCTTTCATTTTAGCTTATTAGGATTCAATATAAATAACAGGCTCATGTATCTAGTAATACCCACTGCGACAGTGTGTTGTAATTATTGAGTTTTGATTCAGAGCAATGTTTTATGTGTTTTGATTGAATTTATTTACTATTGTAAAGTAGAATTTTACTACAGTAATATAGTTTCTATCATTTTTAAAGGAAATATAAAATGCGCATCCTATATAAATTATTGTTAATAGTTTTATTACTATTCATCCACTTTAATTTAGCATCGCAAGAGCAAAATGAAGATGTATTTTTAGATGCTAAAGATTTACCCTTCGAAGAACAGCCCGTATTTTTGCATCGTTCTGCAGAGCGATATTTCAGATCGGATATAAAACTGGCTGATACGCTATGTAAAGAGGCGCTGAGAATTTCCGAAGATATAGGAAATGATACACTGATTGCAATCTCCAATAAATATCTTGCATTTATTAATAGAAATATGGGGATGTATAAACTCGCATTGAATTATGCTCATCATTCTCGTGAAGGGTTTGAAAAACTAAAAGATAGTCTTGAATTGGGATTTACATATAGTTTAATAGGCTCAATAAATAATCAATTGGGGAGTAAAGATAAAGTATTGAATGCTTTTTTAAATGCTGAGAATATTTATTTGAATCTGTATAAGAAAGATAATAGTAACAAACCCTATATCAGCCATTTGGCGGTTTTGTATAATGATATTGGTTTGTTTTTTTTATCACCAATTAATGATTATGAAAAGGCACATTCCTTTTTTAATAAGGGCTTAAAGCTAGCAGAGCAGATTCCAGATAGTATGCAAATTACTTCTTTGATAGCAAATATCGGAATGACTTATCTTAAAGAGAAAGATTATGAAAATGCGCTTGTGTATTGTGAGCAAGGATTGGAACTATCAACTAGTTTAAAGAACCATATCTTTTCTGCAAATATTACTAATAATATGGCACAGATTTATGAAGAACAGGGTAATATTGAAACGGCTAGAGAATACTATTTGAAAACCCTAGATATTTATAAAAAACAAAATTCTGTTTATTTATGTGGCCTTACAAATAAAAGTATTGCAGATTCTTATTTAATTGAAGAAGAATATGAAAAAGCACGTAAATATTATTTGAAGGCCAAACTATACTTTGAATCAAGTGGAGCAAATCGGAAATTAATATCAACATATAATCAATTATCTGATATTTATAGTAAACAGCATAAATTAGATTCAGCCTATTATTATTTAAAACAATATTCTGTTTTGAATGATTCGATAAACAAAAATGAAAATGAAACCCGCTATCAGGAATTGAACATTAAATACGAGACAGAAAAGAAGGAAAAGGAAAATGCAATTTTGAAAAAAGACAATGATAAACAAATTGCCATTCAAAGGTTTTTATTTCTATTGATTACGGCAATCATTATCATTGCTAGTATCATGATGCTTTATTATCGTCAATCGAAGAAGTTGCTCATGCATAAAAAATTAATAGCTGATAAGGAGAATAACGACCTCAAATTAAATTTAGAATTTAGAAATAAAGAACTTACTAATAATGCCTTGAAATTAGTCAACCTTAGCGTTTTTACAAATAAGATATTGGTTAACATAAATGAGGTTTTACCAGATACAAATGACCATGGAAAAAAGAAATTACAGGATTTAACCAAAGAAATAGAAACAAATTTTCAGTTAAGGAATTGGAAAGAGTTTGAAACCCATTTTATTGAAGTACATAATGGATTTTATGAAAGGTTACAAATGAAATACCCCAAATTAACACCTACCGAAGTTAAAACTTGTGCTTTTTTGCGACTAAATATGTCAAGTAAAGACATAGCTGCTTTAACCTATAAAAGTCTTCGAACTATTGAGAGCGTTCGAACAAGCATTCGAAAGAAAATGGCTTTGTCACATGATGTTAATCTAGTGAGCTTTTTGATGAAACTCTGATCATAAAATGTTTAAGCGACCAGCTGTTATCCCGTGTCATTTATTGCTAAATTATCAAAGGAAATGAGTATTGAAGATTACTATAAAACGCTAGGCTTAAAACCTAATGCTGGTCAAGTTATAATTGCTGTTCATTATTTAAAACTGGTGAATAGTAATTACTCAATTATTGAGATGAATGGAAATAAAGAAGATTTTTATAGAATTAATAGGGCTATTGAAGTATTACGAAATGAAGCAATACGTAAATACTATGATATAATCTATAATGAAAAAGAAAATAATACTCTGGATCAAAACAACCTGACAATTAAGAAATATTTGAAAGTAATAAATAAGGCGGTAACTTTAGCCAATAAAAAATCGGACATGCTACTCGCAAATTCAGAATATCGTAGTCTTTCTGGAAAAATTCAAAACACAACTACTTTTTGGTTGAAATATCTAGTTTATGCCATCCCCCAACAAACTTTAAAATATATTTCCCTGCCAATACTCACTTTGGTCTATTTATTTTTTGGATTGACGCTAATTTTCAAACAAATAGAAATTTTCGATAGAGATTACTTAATAATCGGTGTAATGGTAAGTTTGTCCAGTATTGTTTTTTTATACCTCAGTTTTGTATCATATATTTTTAATAAAATCAATAAATAAGAATGGTTCAATAAATCCTCACCCCCTACCAAAAACAACCCGCCAAGCACCAACAACAATCCAAAATAAACCACTAATAAACACTCCCAATAGCAACACAAATAAAAAGTCACTGGGAATATGAAAAGCTGGGGAAATTAAACTGGGCAATATGCCAATTAATGCAGAAACCAGGCCAATAAAAATACCTAAAATGAGGAGGGCAATATTTTCAGTAAGGACTAAATTTAGAATCTGTTTCTTATCATAACCAATGGCCTTTAATAGGTCGAGTTCTTGGCGTCGTTCGAGCATATTGCGTACTAATACTATTCCTAGGCCAATCGTTCCTAAAATCACTCCTAAGCCACCTAGAATCATAAATATGCTCAGGTAGGTATTGGTGACCGAATAGAAATTAGCCAAACGAGTAGGCGCAGCTGTGATGACCATTCCATAGTCTGATAAATCATTATTCAAGACTTGTTTTAAGTCCTCCGCTTGAGCTTCTCCACAGCCTATCATCATATACTTTGAACCTGCTGCCGAAGGGAAATTGTCAATAAAAGCCTCCTCCGAAATCAAAATATTCCCTTGAAAAACACTGGCATTTAATCCGCCCACCAAAACCAATTTTATGGATTTTCCAGCTTCATTAAAATAAGTCAAAGTATCACCTATCTTTTTCATCAATCCCCATTGTATCACCGTTTGGTCGGCAATGGCAGGAATGATTCTAGCTTCTTTTTCACCTTGCAAAGAAAGCCAAGGATGTGAACTTTCTTCCAGTTGAGTAGCAAAAGAAAAGGCAGCCAAACTATCAAATAATACTGCATCTACACCTAAAATTTGTGGCTGCTGTACTTGATTTAAATTTAAACAACTGGCATCGTCACCATTTCTGCTGTGGAATTGAACAAAACTCGTTTGCTCAAAAAGCTCTTCTTCAAATAATCCTAAAGCTTCCCGGCCTTCTGCAGTATTTAGATTCTGCAAAATGGGAACTGTGGTCTCTGCCCAAAACTGAAATCCTCCGGTCCCAGAACTTCTTTGATTCTCACTGCCATCAAAAGTCTTTCTGTTGGCTCCAGTCACCATAATGGTAAATGTTCCGATGGCCAAAAGCGCAATGACGGCAATGCTCCTATTCTTGTTTCTTCGGGCATTAATAAAAGCCAATTTCCATTTATTGAATCCTCCAGAATTATTTGCTCCCAATTTAGGAAGTAGAAAAGAGACTAAAGCTGTCAGACCAGTAAGCAATAAAAATCCGGCCATCAACATTAAAGAAGCATTTTGTGCAATAGATTGGAAAATGGTATAAGCCAAAATTCCAACAGTTGAGATGATTCCAATTAAAGCCAGCCACAAATCTAATTTCCCAGATTTTACAGAAACGATTTCATCTTGTCCTTGGATGATAGAAATCGCTTGCTTCTTCAACATCTTTCTAATGACGAAATAAATAGAAAACAATGATATGATGATGGAAACTACTATTCCAATCATTAAGGTTTGGGGTAAAATAAAAACGGCTAGCATATCGGCATGTACCGCCTGATTCCAAACGCCATTTAATCCAGCTATCATCCATTGATTATAAAGAATCCCCACAAAACCACCTAAAATGGAACCTAGGATGATGGTAGCTAGAGATTCTTTTATTCTCAGCTTTAAAATCTGCTTTCGAGAATATCCCATGGCAAAAAGCAAACCTACTTCATGGCTTCGACTTTCCATATTTAGTCTATACATGAGCACCATCAGGAGGATGGCTGCCGCAATCACAAAAAAGCTCAGACTTAAGAATAGCTCTCCAAAATCCACTCCACTACTGGCGGCTCGTTTGCCTTCTGCTCTTACATTTTGAAAGCGGAATCCTAAATCTAAGGGACTCAAAGCTCCCATGATAGAATCCTCTAGTTTTTCTTTATTAGTTTCTTGGCTTGAAAATCGAATGGCCGTATAATTCCCATAAAGATTATTCCAAAGTTTTAATCCCATATTTAAGGAAATGATGGCTTTTGGAGTTCCTTGAAAATCATCCCAATAATCCTCGTCTTTATCTTTGATTTTTTTCAAATCGATGGGGATTCCTGCATCCCATTCACTACAATTTCCTGCGGAGGAAAGGCCCGGAAAATCGGGCATTAAATCTCTAGTGAAAGGAGCAGTCTCTAGAGGAAGAATATCCTTAATAATAAAATAGCTTTGCTGTTCATCTAGAGTTCTCAAAGGACCAATAATATAATACTTCAGCAAAAGGCTATCACCAATTTTTACATCTAAATCTTCTGCCAACCATTTATTAATAATGATTTCATTATCTGATATTGACACGCCTATAAAATCATCAGAAGCAGCAGTGACAAAGGAGTAGGGACAAGATTTCTGGTCAGAACTCAAACTATTTACGAAATAAGTGAGGATGTCTTGCTTTTGCAGTGCCAGTTTGTTCACTTTCTCAGCTATGGAATGATCAATAAATACTCTATCCGATAGCAACTCAAATTGCTTTTCCTGCTCTAAATATCGGAGCTGAAGGGCAGCATCTTTTAAGGTCCAGTTTTTCTGAAAAGCCTCCTCTAGTTTTTGAATATTTTCGTTTTCTTGAGCTAGAATAAGATTCGATAGCCCTGCTAAGTCCATTTCTTCTGCTAAAAAATCTAGGTTTAAAAATACGTTATAGGTATTGGCTTGTTGGTTTCTTAAACTGAAATTTGCTAATTGTTCTGAGGAGGCTATTCCAGCAACTTTTAGTCTTAAGGCTATAGATGGGTCTTCGTCACTGTTAAATGGAGCATTGAGAGGAATAATATCAGCATTTTGAATGCGTAGTAAAATGGTTTCCCCAGTTTGTAAATGAAGTTCACGAGCCACCTCCTCCGAGAGAATTACCTCGTTCTTCTTGATGTCAAATCCTTTATCATCAGAGAATTTCCAGAATTTATCATCCACACCTAAAACCTGAGTTCTGTTGATTCGTCTATCCGCATCGGGATTTATGGCAATTCCCTGAACCAATAATACAGAAGCTAGATTAGATTTGGTTTCTTTTGAAATCTCCTCAGCTAATTCAGAACGAACAAATCTATCTTGAGTAGAAAGCGCAAAAGTAGTTTTCCCCAATCGTTGGTCCACATTATTCTGTAAGCTCAGCTTTACACTATCTCCAACAATTAAAGCTCCAGTGAGCACTGCCGCACTTATTAATGTAGCCAAGAGTACCGCCAAATGTTGCTTTTGGAAGAAGCGTAGGCTTTTGGATATGTATGTGTTTTTGTTCATGGGACTTAAGGTTTTATTGGGCTTGGAAGTTCTTTGAGACAGATGACAGATGTTGGATGCTCGATGACGGATGACCGATGAAGAGTAACCACATACTTTGGGCTATTGTTAATCGTGTAGAGTTAGTTATTAACTTATTAGCTAGCGCGGATTTGCAATCCGTGCAATTTAACATATTTACAATGTGCAAATTACTCATATGTTTTTAACTCTGGTGTTTCTAATACAATATTTTAAAGAATCTACAATAGCAAATTTGTGGTTCTTTCTAGTAAATATATCTATCCATCCAACCGTGGTCATGGTGATAAAATATGCTTTATCTAGCTCGTACGTTTTATATTTGTCTGACATGAATTAAAAATAAAGTTCTTATGTTATACGCACAGATTGCAAATCCGCGCTAGCAGTAACTAATAATAATCACAAAGTTTCACAGAGAAACTGCACTAATCTAGCTCGAACGGAATTGCAATCCGTTCAACACTCCACCCTTCAATTCATAAACCTCACCAAACTTTTCCGCAATTGCAATAGAATGTGTTACCAGAACTAAAGCGACATTCTGCTCCTTAGTCAGTCTCAACAACAAATCCCCAACAATCTCTGCCGATTCTGAATCCAAAGAACCTGTGGGTTCATCGGCTAATATCAAATCTGGCTGATTGATGAGCGCTCTTATTACTGCTACTCTTTGGCATTCTCCACCGGAGAGATTTGAAGGAAACTGTGCTACTTTATCTGATAATCCGACCTCCTCCAGCCATTTTCTGGCTCTATCTTCTGCTTCCTGTCTGCTCTTTTTATCGCCATAAGCTATACTTGGAAGTAGGATATTCTCCAAGACATTCAATTGTGGCAGAAGATGATGGGACTGAAACACAAATCCTATTTTCTGATTTCTAAACAATGCCAATTGCTGGTCTTTAAAATCTTTTAGCTCTTTTCCATCATAAGAAATGCTTCCAGATGTGGTTTGGTCTAATGTCCCTAGGAGATTTAATAAGGTGCTTTTCCCAGAACCCGAAGGGCCAATAATAGCGATGGCTTCACCTTGTTTTATATTTATTGTAATCCCTTTTAATACTTCTTGCTCAAGTTTAGCATCCTTGTTAAAATAGGATTTGCATACATTTGATAATTCTATATTCATTATACAAGACTTTCGTAGATTTTCAATACCTGTTCACTCACTGGGTCGATGGCATACTTTTCTCGTACTGCTTGACTACCCATTTCACTCATTCTCTCAATTCCTTCTGGATTAGACAATACTTCTTTCCACTTGGCTACCAGAGCCTCAACAGTGTTTGGTGAATAAACGACTCCTCCTCCGGTTTGTTTGATAATCTCAGGGAAAGCGCCCAAAGCGGGCTGAACCAATGGAATACCTGCAGCCATAGATTCCAACTGATAGGTTCCAAAGGCTTCTCCTTTTAAAACAGGCACAGTAAGAAGCGTCAACTGATTAAAGAATTTGAAACGACTTTCTGCTTGATAGTCTTCAATAATCATCACATCCTCAAAAATGCCAGCCTTTTTCAATTTCTTCATTTGCTTGCCCACATATTTCTTGTCATCTGCGGTATATCCTCCCGACAGTTTCAATAATACATGCTTGAATTGCTCATCTTTTTTAAGCTCGATATAGGCATCAATTAATAGTCCAAAACCATGCTCTTCGTACATTCTAGAGATATACCCAATGGTTTGCGGTTCTTTTAATGGTTTGGCATATTTATATAAATCAGCCTCTACTCCAATGGGTACAATATGCATCTTGGAATCCGGAATTCTCATCTTCTGCTTCATCTCTTGAGCATAATAATCACTCACTGCAATAAAGGCATCCACATCCTCTCCTTTTTCGCTCATCAGATCCCAAACTATCTTTTTATAATGGTCGTTCATGGCATCTACCCAAACATCCTCATCTTGTAAAGAACAAACCACAGGTACGTTCAATTGTTCTCTGATTTGTTTGGCCAAACCCAGTAATAAAGCATTAGAAAGATGCACCACATCAGGTTTTTCATGAACCTTCAGAAAGTCTATCAGTTCCTGTAAATCTTCCCCTTGATTTCCATCTTTACCCTGAAGCATGGAGATGGTCATGGGCTCTAAACCTTCAGTACGAGTGGAACCCGCTTTTTTGGCCGCATAACGAAGCATAGATGAGGAGTTGAAAAGCTTTTCCATCCAATTAGGCATCTTTCTAAAGATTTTGAAATTCTGCTTGAGGTAGATGTTCACGGCGCCATAAAATATGGGAGCTGTATTTTCTTCTACACCATGTTCCATAGTTAATGGCAGATATATCGGCAGCATCATAGCATCATGGCCCAGCTTTATCAATGATTTGGTATATCCGCTATCGCGCAGACAATTACCACAATAAAAGGTACCACCAAAACCGGGAACTATATTTACAATCTTCATTTGGGATGTTTTTGTTTCTTGAGATTGTAAAGATAGGAAAGTTAATTATTTCTTGAGCTGACTTGTTTTAATCTTTATGGCCACAAAGACTCGAAGACACAAAGAAATACACCAATTAACTTCACAAATAAGCTTTTTCATTTAGTATGAAACAAAATTTCATCAATAACAAAAGAACTAGCCACGAATACTCGAATGAAACTAAGCATAATATAGCTTCTATCTCCACGAATATTCCATCACACACAAGCGCCTTAGAATCTCATCGTAAATATTTTACACCTCTCTAACATAATATTAAACCACCACAGAGACACTGGGACACAAAGGAAACACAAAGACCTCTTCACAAACATTTCCCTACATGAATATTTGCATTAATATTTCTTTGCGGCTTTGCGGCTTTGCGGCTTTGCGTGAGCAATATAATCTTCCACCATTGTGAATAACCACCACAGAGGCACTGAGACCCAAAGAAACACAGAGAAATTAAGACTACATGATTTCGCTAAATACTATATTATACGAATATCTCTTTGCGCCTTTGCGGCTTGGCGTGAATTATATTAAAACTGAATCTTATAGCTAACATATGGATAGATAATTTCTAGTCCATAGGGCTCCACAGTTTTGGTTTTGTAATTATAAGCATGACCTAAATTCTCTTCTTGCATTAATAGATTTTTGGCTTGCAGAATAATAGAATGGGCACATTTGGGTCTGTTGATGGTATAATTCAAACTCAAATCGACATAATAGCTAGTGGGTAATTGGTCTTCATAAAGTCTCGATTCATCATAGATAACGAATTGGTTTTCTAACGATTTCTCCATATCGACTGGCGATTGTCTTTTGCCTCCCAAAATGGTGAACTTTCCATTGATTCCAAAAGTGTGGTTCTTTTTTGTCTGCCATTCTTTACCTGCCAATACATTAAAAACAAAATTCTGATTATAACGGGTATTTCTCTCTATGCCATCCCCTCCTTTAAATTTCGATTCGTAGAGCGAGGCGGTCACCATATAGTAAAATCCATTATTGATGAATTGCTCTAGAGTGAAGTCGATTCCCATATTGGTTCCTGTTCCAGAATTGTCTAGTTCATCAGTAAAGAAAGTCTCACTGCTATAATTGATCATAGAAAATGAGCTATCAGGTGTTGTGGGAACATCATAAAGCATTTGATAATAAGGCTCGATGGTGAAATGTGTATTGGCTCCCAATTTCATATCATAAGACAAAACAAAGTGATGGGCTTTGGTCACATTTAAATTCTGGTTTAGTAGTTCGTAGCCATTAGTTGTTGGAACTTCTGTTTTATATATCCTGAGCGGTTCTATTCTGCTGTGCTTTCCATAAGCCAAGCTTAAAGTTTGCCTTGGGGTAACTTCCCAGTTAATCCCTAGTCTCGGCTCTGGAATAAACTCATTATTGGTATTAAAATAAACAAGGTGAAGGCCAGCATTGATATTCAGGTTCTCTCGTAGGTAGTATTTGGACTGGGAGTATAATTGTACACTCATCGCATTTCCTTTACTATCTACAAAGTAATCGGCCACCTCATTTTCTCCCACATTGGTATTATTGGCAATGTCTAAATCGTAGCTCAAGCGACTCACCACCACTCCAGTTCTATTGGTATGCCTGCTGTTAAATTTCACATTTAAATAGGAAGACAAACTCGCTTTGGTATTGATTTCATTCTGATTGGTGACAGGAATTTCCTGCAAGTTCAGATTATAATAATCATTTTTATTTCCATAGTCTGTAGCAGAAAAAGAAAGAGAACTAAATAAATAAGCCTTTTTGTTTAGGAAATATCTATGACTTAAACCGGAGGAGGTCAAGCGATAGGAAATATCGTATTGATAGCTGTCCATGGTGGTTTCCCATTTGCTGGTATCGGTTTCCATATCACTTTTAATTCTACCTATACCATTAATGCTCCAGAGTGAAAATACTCCTGCATTTTTGGTGGGGAGGTTAATCTTTAGAGATAAATCTTGATAGGTTGGCAAGCCCGTAATTTGAGGCATTAATACTTGTAAAAGTCCGATGGTGGAGTAGCGATAGTTGACGAGATAAGAAGCTCGTCCTCCCTTTTTAAAGGGGCCTTCTAAAGAGAAATCCACGCCTTGGGTTCCCACCTGAAAAGCATACTCTCGCTTATCGGCATTGCCGTTTCTAAAGCGCATATCGAAAACCCCAGAAATGGCATTTCCATATTCTGCTGGGAATGCTCCAGTGAAAAAATCGGAAGTGACCAACATATTATTGCTGAACATGGTATTAATACCACCACCTGAAAACATACCAGCTAAATGGTTTGGTGCAGGAATTTCCATGCCCTCTAATCGCCAGAGAATTCCTTTGGCTGCATTTCCTCTAATTACGATTTCGTTATTATCTACAGTGCTTGGCGTAACTCCAGCAAAAGTAGAAGCCAGACGAGATGGGTCATCCATACCTCCTGCAAAGCGCTTGGTTTCTTCAACAGAAATAGCTCGTGCAGAAACTGTAGCCATTTGATTTAAGGCTTCATCTTTACGCTCTGTAGCTTTCACTTCCACTTCTTGTAGACTCGCAAAGGATTCTTTTAGGGGAATATTCAAATCGAGCTCTTTACCTGAACTCAATAAAACTCCTGATATCACTGCATCTTCGTAACCCACATATGATACTTTTAGGGAAATTCTTCCTACGGCAACCTCCTCAAAACGAAACACTCCATTTTCATCGCTTATGGTTCCCAAAGGAGGATTGGTGTTTAATATCATCACCGATGCAAAAGCCAATGGCTGTTCACTTTCATTGTCTATTATTGTTCCTTTAATACTTTGAGTGGTTTGTGATTGCACCATCAAAAAACAAAGCATAAGGGTGGCCGTTATTATTACTTTTATTGTTGTCATTTGTTTAAGGATTATCTTGTTGGAAATCATATTTTCTTAGTGTTAAAACCTAGTATCATCCTGTATTTCAATTCGATTGCCCCGACCCTAAAGGGAGCGAATTGATTTTATCTAGAAATATAATATTCGGCTAAGCATCATGAGTTTCTAGTTGTTGAGCCAATCTTTAAACTCCTTAACTTTCTCTCTGCTAACAATGAGTTCCGTAGGTTCTTTCGGACTAGTTTCTATTTTTAATCTGGCATTGAACCAGCTACTTATTTTTTTTATTGAGGATGAATGTACTATACATTTTCTATTGATTCTGAAAAACTCATTCTCATCAAGCTGTGAAACCAAATCATTCATAGATAAATCGAGAGGAAACTTTTCATTCTGAAGATTATAGGCAAAACTCAATCCATATTCGAAAATGATAAAAGCAATTTGGTCAGTGGGTAAAACCTGATAATTTTCACCAATTTTAATCAAAAACCTCCTCTTGGCAATGGTTTTCTTTTGGCTAATAATATTCTCTAATAATTGATTTTCAGGCATTGAAAAATGCGATTTCATTTTCCCATATTTCTTAAAAACCTCTGCGATATCCTCTTTATCATAGGGCTTCACCACATATGCAATACTATTGAGCTCAAACGATTTTAAAGCATATTCGCTAAAGGCTGTTGTAAATACAATGGGCGCTTCAATCTTCTGTTGTTCGTAAATCTCAAAGCACAATCCATCGCCTAATTGAATATCCTGGAAAATCAAATCTGGTGCATCATTCTCTCTAAACCACTTCAAAGAATTCTCCACTGAATCGAGAATAGCCATCACTTCAATGTTTGAATCATAGGCTTTCACCAAACTCTCCAAATGATTGGCCGTGTGTTTTTCATCTTCAATAATTAAAATTCTCATAATCTTCTTGGTTTAAAATGGGTAGTTTCACAATAAACAAGTCGTCTTCTTCTCTAGTTATAACTTGTTTGTTGGCAATAAGTTCGTATCGTTTACTTATATTATTAAGTCCAATTCCTGTGGAATCGATGGATTCGGTTTTTCTATTCAAAGTGTTTTTTACACAAATATGATTATCGCAAATACAAATGCTAATATGTATAGGTTCTGCTGCACTTAGTTTATTATGTTTTATGGCATTTTCTATCAAAAGCTGAATACTCACCGGCGGAATATACACATCGCTAACATTCTCAATATCATTTAATAATTGAAGGTGAATTCCATCGTTAAATCGTGTTTTTAGTAGGAAGAAATAATCCTTCACCATGGCCATCTCGTCATTGAGAGTGACTAAGTCAAATTTGTTTTTCTCAATGATAAAACGCATGGTTTTTGAAAGCTTCACAATAAACTCTGAGGCTAAATTGGAATCGGTGTGCACTATAGAAGATAAAACACTCAGGCTATTGAAAAGAAAATGAGGTTCTATCTGATTTTTTAATGATTGATATTGAGCGAATATATTTTCTTTCTGTAGTTTTTCTTTTTTCAACTGCTCATCCTTCTTCTGAAGCTTCACGTTTAAATATTCATAAACTCCATAAACTATCATGTATATCATCAATAGAGCGACCACTAATTCAGGATTAAAAATGGAAATATCTTTCCAGGTTTCGGTTTTCCCAAAAAAGTAAACATCAATAAAACGATAAATGTTATTGGAGACAAAACCTGCGCTATAACCTATCATTAGGTTGATAAGTAATTTAACAAGCTCTCCTCTATGTTTTATTCTATCATTTACCCATTCGGCCAAATACCAAATCAACAACCAAAAAGTGATAAAAGTAGTAGAAAATACCAATCCTCTAAAGGTAAAATCGAAGAAATGTCCAAAGCTATAGTCAAAGCCTTTTATCATGAGTTGAACCATGTAGACGATGAATAATCGTATCACAAAATTGCTAATCTTATCGTTCCATTTTAATATCATCCAAACATTCATTTTTTTAAATCTCTTGTAAAGATACATTGAAAAACCATTCTGTGATTTATCTTTTATCTTCTGCTGGCAAAAATAGACTTTGCAAGGTTCGTAATGGGAAATAGGTGTTTGAACTGTGAAATGATTTTTTGAATTGTAATTTCTAGGCTTTAAATTGTTTAGCTGGATTTACATTATCATTCAAAATATCATCAATATGTGATTTGAGTTATACCACAAATAGTGACTCAAAGAAGACAAAAAACACAAAGGAAATAATTAATACTCAAATTGAAAACCTTGTAAAAACAAAAATCTATTTACACATTGGATTTTATCTATTTCAAGATAATTTCTACTTTTTTTTGAACCTTCGTGAACGTTTTGTGAACCTCTGTGTCATAGCTATATTAAAACATCAAATTGACTATATTTGCTTGATAACAAAAAAATAAATATTTTTTAATCTTTTCAGGAAATGTCAGGTTCTCAGCACAAGCGTAACGAAAAAGATGGCGTTTCATGAAAAGCATTTCACAACAAAAAACAATTCAAAATGGAAGCAAAAGACCAAGTACTAGAAGCCATGAAAAAAGACGGAACTCCTTTAAACGCAGGAAAGATTGTAGAGATTACAGGCTTAGAAAGAAAAGTGGTAGATAAAGCCATGAATCTTCTAAAAAAGGAAGAAACTATATTTTCTCCAAAGCGTTGCTTTTGGCAAGCTAAATAAAATTCCATTTGAGGTATTTCTTATGCTTTTTTATTCATTTTATTGTTTGACTACATACCAAATCGAAATAATCTAATAAAAATGAGTCTCTAGAACTAATCAATTCAAGACAATGACAGAAAGCAACCAAATAGAATATAAACGAAAGTTTACAGGTGTTATTGATTCGGGTATTCCACCTATCCTCCAGTCATATTCCAAAGGCTGCTTTAAATTTACAACTAATTTTTTACGAATGTCATTTATGGCTCAAGAACCTGTTTTTAATACCGATGATAAAGACAACTCAATAGGTGGCTCAATAGGTGATTTAACAGAAAAACAAGAAGTCGTTTTAAAGCTGATTATTGACGACAATAAGATAAGCTATAGAACAATTGCTAATAAGAGCTATGTAGGTTTATCCTTGCCCTATACCAGATTGGAAGGATTGCTAGACTTACCAGAAGAAATTCCATTGGAGTATTTTGAGAAAGCTATAGATTGGTTGGGCCAACAAGCTGAAGTTGACCCTAAGAAAATAATAGTGATGGGCGCCTCAAGAAATGCCGAATTAGCTTTGGTATTGGCCTCTATGCTTCCGAATAAAATTAGCGGAGTGATTGCTTATGCCCCAAGTTCAGTTTCATGGGCAAATAGAGTTCTTCCCTATAACTCAGATCACTTAAAAGCCTCTTGGACCTATAAAGGCGAAGACATTCCTTATATCCCTATGGAAAAAATCACTCCAAATACCTCCTCCGAAATTAACACTTTAGCTTATTGGAAATCGGGTTTAGAAAAAACTGAAGTTCGTGAATTAGCTTCCATTAAAGTTGAAAATATTAATGGTCCTATCCTACTCTTCTCAGGAAAAGAGGATGGCGTTTGGCCTGCTGCACAAATGGCAGATAGCATAGAAAAAAGGATAAAAGCTCATGGTTTTAAATATCCTTTCTATAATATTCAATATGAGAATGCGGGGCATCTTATTTCTCGAAATCCAGATTCAGACACAGACGTTTCCACTAGAATAGGACAAATGAACATCAAAGGCAAAAACTATGATTTTGAATATGGAGGAAGCATGGATGGGGATAATCAGGCAAAAAAACTAGCCAGACTAAAACTATTTGAGTTTCTTGCGACTTTGTAAGTGAGGATGCTTTTTTTGAATTTGCAACTCAGTTGTACTCATAAGTCTATAGGTTTGTAAAAATTAAAACTAAAAACCATGTCACAAAACCACCATCACCATCATTCCCATCACCATATTTCTGGTAAGAATATTGGAATAACCATCCTCCTAAATATCTTTATCACCATTGCTCAAATGATAGGAGGAGTCCTATCGGGAAGTGTAGCTTTACTCACCGATGCCTTACATAATTTCAGTGATGTGATTTCCTTATTACTTAGCTATTTCACTAATAGATTGGCCAAAAGAAAATCAACACTCAAGCAAACATATGGCTATAAACGAGCCGAAATTCTTTCTGCCTTTATCAACTCCGCTACTCTAATATTTATCGCTATCTATTTAATTATTGAGGCCATTGATCGTATTTACCATCCTCAAGTAGTATTGTCCGATTTGGTTATTTATTTCGCATTGGGAAGCATTATCATCAACTTTATATCGGTGCTCCTTCTTTCAAAAGATGCCAAAGAGAATATGAATATGAAATCCGCCTATCTTCACTTACTCACCGATGTGATGACTTCTATAGCCGTAATGATAGGCGGAATTCTGATGAAGTATTACGAGATCTATTGGATGGATAGCCTCCTCTCTATTTTAATTGCTCTTTATCTCATTTACAGCTCTTACCAAATTCTATGGGCCTCTACTAAAATCCTAATGCAATTTACTCCAGAAGAAGTAGATGTAAAAAAAATCAGTGAAGAAATAAAATCGCTCCCCAAAATAAAAAATGTACATCATGTGCACTTCTGGCAACTCAATGACAAGCAGCTTTTCTTTGAAGCTCACATAGATATGGAAGAGGACATTCGTATCACAGAATTCCAAATCATTCTAAATGAAGTAGAGGAGGTTTTAAAGAAATATAAAATCAGCCATTGCAATATTCAACCAGAGTTTCAACGTTGCGAGAGTTCTGCATTGGTAGTAGAAGAATAAGTATTATCCTGCTATTATGATTTTAGGCTAAAAAAACAATGCCATGCCCTAACAATAAGACCTTTACAGCCTTAATCTTTTTTAACAAAACAACCTTGATATAAACCTTCACCTACTATCCCTTTAAGCTTAATTTTCTATTACTTTTGCCGCAATTGAATTAATTGATACAAGCACCTTATGAACAGAAAATATAATATAGTAATACTAGTTGTTACCGTCCTCTTATTTAACTCCTGCCAACTTTTTAAGGGCAGTGCAAAAAATGAAAAACCTATAGAGGAGCCCACCAAAATAGCTCAAGATATTTTAGTTGAAGAAAACCCTATAAGTGAAGAATTAGCCCTAGAAGAAGGGAAGGATTTAGCCGAATTGAGTGGTGACAGTCTGAGCATAGTAAAACATATTTTTGATGATACCTCTGCCTTTGCAAGAGGCTTTGAAAATAGATTTGGTAAAAATGACAATATAGAGGAAGATACTCGTATGCTGAGTGGTTCTGCCCTTTTGCAACAACTAGATAGTTTAACTACTGTTAAATTCCTCAACAAATATACTTTTGAGTCAGACCCTGAAAAACTCAATATCTATGGCTACGATGCCAAAGAAGTACCACTTTTCAACGATAGTGTATACGAACTCCGCATTGAGGTTTTAAATGTTCAAACACCAATTGAACTGGTTTATAATAAGCATGTAAAAGCTTTTATTAATCTTTATGCCAAGAAAGGACGCAGTCAAACCTCGCGTATGTTAGGACTCAAAGAAATCTATTTCCCACTTTTTGAAGAGGTTTTAGATAAATACGACATGCCTTTGGAACTTAAATACTTGGCTATTGTTGAGAGCGCATTGAATCCTACTGCGGGTAGTTGGGCTGGAGCAAAAGGCTTATGGCAGTTTATGTATGGAACAGGAAAAATGTATGGCTTGCAGAGCAATTCTTTGGTAGATGATCGTTTCGACCCTTATAAAGCTACTGATGCTGCAGCTCGTCACCTAAAAGATTTATATGAAATATACGGAACTTGGGAATTAGCTTTAGCAGCTTATAACTCAGGGCCGGGCAATGTGAACAGAGCTATTCGCCGAGCAGGTGGAGTTAAGGATTACTGGGCAGTTTGGCCATTCCTGCCTCGCGAAACTCGTGGTTATGTTCCTGCATTTATTGCAGTGAACTATGTATTCAACTATGCAACTGAGCATAATATTTATCCAACAGACCCCGGCATTCTCTATCATGGCATTGATAGTGTAACTGTAAGAGAAGTGTTATCATTCGATCAGATTTCAGAATTCATGCATATCGATAAAGATGACTTGGATTTCCTAAATCCTGCATATAAGGAAGGGATTCTACCTGCTACTGATGGAAAAACTTATATCCTCCGTTTACCAAGAGAAAAAGTAGGATATTTCATCGATCATGAAGACAGCCTTTATAACTTCAAATCTGAAAAAGGTATAGAAAGAGATAAACTCTTGGCCCAAATTAAAAAAGCCAAGGAAAGAAGCATTCATATTGTTAGAAGTGGTGAAAACCTAGGTTTAATTGCTCGGAAATATCATACTTCTGTGGGTAAAATTAAGGCTTGGAACGGAATGAAAAGCACTAGAATTTATCCTGGCCAAAAACTGATTGTTTATTCTCCAGGTTCCGCTCCTTCAAAGTCTTCGGAATCCACCAAATCTTCCAGCTCTTACGCAAAAAGCACTGATGGATACCATACGGTCAGAAGTGGAGAAAACTTAGGCCTTATTGCTAAAAAATACAGCATCTCTCTGAGTAAATTGAAATCCTGGAATGGTTTATCAAATAATATGATTAAACCCGGACAGAAGCTAAAAGTAAGCGAAAACAGAGTGGTGGCTAAACAAGAGAAAGTAGAACCTTTACCAAAGGATGGAAACTACGTATATCATACCATCAAAAAAGGAGATACCCTTTGGGATTTAGCTAAGAAATACAATTCTTCAGTAAACAAAATAAAAACTTGGAATAGTATCACGAACTCATACAAGTTAAAGCCTGGAAATAAGTTGATAGTAAATATTAGAAGCTAGTAAATATTTATTTTCTAGACCAATTTGCAATCATATTTCATATCCATACATATTAGATAGATGATTCTATCTAGTTGGATAAGATGATTTTTAATTTAAAATCTATGGAAATACTATCAGTACTTATTATTCTTTCGATGCTTCTTTACATTTTTAATCATTTTGCCAAAGTCTTTATCTTTTTTCCTTCGCTCTTGGGTATCTGATTCAAAGTGCTGTTTTTCCTTTTCCATTTTCTGAAAATTGAGATAAGCTTCCTCACTTATTCCTCCATCTTCCACTGCTTTGAGAATCGCACAATCTGATTCGTGAATATGTGTGCAGTCTTTAAATTTACAATGTGCAGCATAATCTAAAATGGATTCGAAAGTCATTTCTAATCCACCTGAGCAATCCGTAATTCCCACTTCACGCATCCCTGGATTATCAATCAATATTCCACCATTTGCTAAAACGATAAGCTCACGATGGCTGGTGGTATGTTTTCCTTTATTCACCGAATTGCTGATTTCTCCAGTTTTCATTTCTTCTTTACCTAAAAGCCCATTGAG
Organism: Lentimicrobium sp. S6; assembly: GCF_013166635.1. NCBI lineage: Bacteria > Pseudomonadati > Bacteroidota > Bacteroidia > Bacteroidales > Lentimicrobiaceae > Lentimicrobium > Lentimicrobium sp. S6. The sequence continues at coordinate 25,140 of NZ_JABKBZ010000024.1, forward strand.
GAGGGTAGATTTTCCGGCACCTGATGAACCCAATAAGCAGTAGGTCTTTCCTGACTCAATAAACGCATCTACTTGTTCATAGCCAATAGACTCATTACTCACCATAAGCACAGGAGTTTTCTTAATGCGCTCCTCTATTTGTTGCTGAATGCTTTGTAATTCTGATTCGCTAATTAAATCTACCTTGCTTAATACAATGATGGGCTTCACTTTTGATGAATGGCAAATGGTGAGGTATCGCTCAAGTCTGTTGAGATTAAAATCCCTATCCACTGCCTGAACAATTAATCCATAATCAATATTGGTGGCTATGATTTGAACTTGTCCGGTTTTACCAACAGCTTTTCTTTCAATAATAGATTCTCGTGGGAATACAGCATGAATAATCCCTTTGCCATCATCATATTCCATAAAGGCAACCCAATCGCCAACAGCAGGAAAATCATATCTGCTCTCTGCTGTGAATCTCAAATTTCCCATTAGTTCAGCATCATATTCTTTATTGGGAGTTTTAATGATATAGCGTTCTTTATGCTCTAATATCACACGACCTACTTCAAATGAACTTAATCCATTTTCAATTCTGAATTGCTCTAGTTTGTTGTTATATCCTAGTTCTTTGAGGATCATAGATTGTTACTTTTGTTCATATTTAAAATTATTGCTCAGGTATTTTTCGTATTTATTGATTATTCAGATGATCCTTCCATCAACTTCTCCTCACCAAACTCATTAATCTGTTGTGTAGCATCCCAGCCACTGTCTTTTTCACTATGGAAATCCTCTTTATCCTGGAGCATGGTTTGCTCTAATAATTGCATCCTCTTTTTGGCTTCGGAGATCAATAGTGGTCTATCTTTATGAATCTTGCTGAGCTCAGGAATGAATTTTTCTAAATTTTTTCTATAGGTTTTTAGAGCTCTAAAAGACTCATGTCGACGATGTCCCAATTGACATAAAGCATCCACACCCATGCGTAAGGAGGAGTCTAAGAACTCCAGATAATGCCTTTCAATTCCCATCTCTATCAATTCGTAGGAATTAATAATGGATTGGCTTCTGACCATAATTTTCAGATTTGGGAAATGCTTTTGAGCTGTTTCAATGATGGCTTTTGTTTTTTTAGGCTCGTCAACGGCAACAACCAATAAATGTGCTTCTGAAGCACCTGCGGCATGTAATAAATAGTGACAGTTATGGGTTTTGCTGTGTCCTGTTATGTTACAGTGTTTCTTTTTAGGACGGTTATTTGGGAGAGTTTAAAGAAAAGAAACAAAACAAAAGACATAGTTTTCAAGGTGTTATTCATCTCTCCATGGTTGAATAATACTACGCTATTTCATTTGGGATAATTTATATTGTTGCCATATGGATTTGATATTTCTATTATATCATTAGAATAAATGACTTTATTTCACCACATCTACCAATAAATCAACCGCATCGGTAATACATTTCTGGCATACCTTTTTATGAAGATTTTTCTCTTGAAACATGGATTGTCCTTCTTCTGTGTTTAAATCACAATTCAGCAATTCTTTACAGGCTGTAGTACCATGCTTGGTTTTGAATCGTGTTTCAAATTCCTGAATCATTTTTGAAGTGATGTCATTACGACTTTCATTGAGCTGAAAAGCCAAGCTGTTATACAAACCAATAACCATAAACGCTCCGGTTACGGCGCCACAGGTTTCTTGTAAACGTCCCATCCCTGCTCCAAAACCACTGGCCATATTCAAAGCTTGTGCCTCATTTAAATTGAGATCTTCAGAAAATGCTTTGAGCACAGATTGTGCACAATTATAACCAGATTGAAATGAATCAATGGCTGTATCTTTTTTTAAACTCATATATGGAGGTCTTATCTTGAATTTCTATTTCTTATTTAAATCTTTTATTGCTTTGCGCTTCTCCTTGGCTCTTTTAGATTTACCTTCTGATTTCTCTTCAGAAGGCTTTTCTATATAATATCCATCGCGACTTAAAAGGTGATCGAGGTTTGCAATCCCATAAACCATAACAGCAGTGCAAATGGCAGCATGTTCTTGGTATTCAGGGATGCTTTTGTTGTAAAGATCTCTTTCCGTGTGCCAGATTTCGCTATAACTAAAATTATAACCTTTTGGATCTTCGCATTTGAATCCTATAGTTGGAATACCCTCTACAGCAAATGGGCCACTATCAGTACCCCAAGCTTTTTTTGGTTTCTCCCTTGCTTCTCTTTCAGTGATTTCAAATGGAAAATCAGGATTGATATCATTTATTGGTGCACAAATGGCTTCAAAATCAGCCATCATAGCTGGCGAAACACTCACTCCTGTCGGAACCGTTGGCCCACCATCTCTATTCACCATATTCGATACTTTATCATACTTATCAGCATTTCTATCTATCCAACTTTGAGAACCTAGTAATCCAAATTCTTCACCTGCCCAAAGCACTACTAAAATAGTTCTCTTTGGTTGTCCACCTGCTTCCATAATGAGTCTTGCGGCCTCCATAGTTGGCGTTACTCCAGAACCGTCATCCACTCCACCAGTAGCTACATCATAAGCATCTAAATGGCCTCCCATAATCACATATTCATCAGGAAATTCTGTTCCTCTAATGATACCTATCACATTATGATATTTAATAGGCCCGATTTTAAAGTGATTACGAATATCAAACTCCAATAGGAAATATCTACGCTCCTCAGCCATCCTCTTAATCTTCGAAAATTGCTTGGCATCTAATTTAATATCTGGAACAGTGGGTAGCGTTTCCCAAGTCATATCCATCGTGTTTTTCCTATCATACATGGCTTGTATTGGCGTTTTAGAAGATTGTATAATTCCCAATATTCCAGCATCACGCATTTCCTTATAAAATAGGGCAGGTTCTTCTATTAAAGGGAGCAGTTCTTTTTGGCGCTGATCCGTTCCTCTGGCTTGCCAGTTTTCACGTCTTATCTTATTATTCTCTTCTTCTATTTTAGCGTTCTCTGCTTTTATAGAATCTCTAAGAATATCTGCGTTCTCTGAAAAATCAATAGGATAACCTTTGTTTTCACCCGAAATCAAAACCCATTTTCCTTTTAAGGCGCCTTTCATCCTATCAAATTCAGCTTGTGTTTTTGGCTCAATCAAAACTTCACCTCTTTGTACTCCTTTAGTACCAGAAGTATAGGAAGGCGTAGCGAAATGTAGGTTCATACCTTCTTCACCTAGCATTCTTCCAAACCAAGGTCCACGATTGAAACCCACTGGAATCTCTCCTGCCTCGTCAAACTCAACTTCCATTCCCCATTCACGGAATTTATAAGCCGCCCACTCAGCTGCATTTTCATAGGCATCACTTCCTATAAGCCTTCCTCCAAAACGATTACATAAGACATCTAGATGTTGCATGCTTTGGTTATCAGTTTTTCCAATTTCAATGATTTTATCTACTACCGGATCGGTTTGAGCTTGTGTGGTAATTGGAATAAAAAAGAGGAGGTTGATGAATAAGAAGAATAGCTTTTTCATGATTTGTTTCTTTGATTTATGATTGGCTAAGATAACGATTTTGATCACAGCCTTAAACATGTGGGCTCACATTTATAATGACTTCTAAACAGAGGTGATTTCTATCTATTCTTATTTGCTATCTAATGGTTGATTTATATTTATCCCATATAAATTTAGAAATCCCATTAAGGTCAAAATCCTCCTGTAAATACAATCTCGTAACCAGTCCATCAAGCTGAATGATTAGCCATAGAGACTCTTGTTTTGGATTTACATACCCTAGTTTTTGAAAGGCTGCTGTCAGGGCAAACCTTAAAGGTTCCATTTTATGTGCTCCATATTCCTCCTTTGCCCATTTGGTTTTATACTCTAATTTCCAGACCTGAAATATTTCTTCATTCTCTCTAATGGCTATGACTAAGTCGATGGTTTTTCGAATGATATTTTCTGGGCCCGTTTCAAAGAGGATGGGTCTAAATAATGCCTTGGTTTTTTCTTCCCCTCTTCTGTTAAGGGAATGGAGTAATCCTTCTTTATTTTTAAAATGTCGGAAAATTAAGCCTTCACTTACACCGGCTAATTTGGCAATTTTGCTTGTGGATGTTTTATCAAATCCATCCTCTGAAAATAATTGCAAGGCCACTTGTAATATCTTCTCCTTTTTATCAGTCATATCTTATATAGTGAGTAATCACTTACAAATGTAAGTAATTCTTTTACATTTGAATACAAATAGTTTAATAAATTATTCTTTATTAAAGAAAATGAGGAGATAAAATCTAAACCCTAGAAATCCCAGCCCTCTTTTAGCCCTTTAAATCTTCTAATTCCACTTGAAAATCATACTGTAAATCTTCATGTAATTTGGGCAATTTATTCTTGATTCCGATGACTTGTTGCTGGTAAATTTTGAGGAGGTTTGGGTACTGCATGATGTCAGGTTTCATGTCTTTAAGTTGACGAGCGAAATAAATCATGAGCTCTACTTCTGTTTCTTTATGATTAGAATAGCGGCTATATTTTCGAATTTTCCTGATGATTTTCCTAAGGCTTTTTTTGATATAAAATGGACTCGCAGTATTTATTTGTTCGAAATCTTCATCCATTTCTTGCTTCACTCCTTCAATAAAAGTAGCTTCATCATGAGCCTCAAAAAGCAAATAGGTCAAGAGTTCTTTGTTCTCTTTTTTAAACCTAGATAATCTCAAAACCAATTCCATATATTCCTCTGGAGAACGATGTTTGAGTTCATCTTTTAATTGCTTAATACTGGCTGTTTTCATCTGGTGAAATTAATAAAAAAGAAAACAAGAAAAAGCCCCTATTGCAATTGAAGACAGCATTAGGAGTTTTATGGGGAATAGTACTTTAATGCTCTTGAATATATTTACAGATCCAATCTCCAACTTCATTGGTGCCATAAGACTGTCCATCTTTGGAAATATCCTCACAAACTATTTCCTGACTAATAGATTCCTCAACTGCTTTTCGAATGGATTCGGCCTCTTTTTCCAACTTAAAGGCAGTTTCAAACATCATAGATGCAGATAAAATGGTAGCAATTGGATTTGCAATATTCTTTCCAGTAGCCTGAGGATAAGAACCATGAATAGGTTCGAATAATGAAGTATGAACTCCCATAGATGCGGAAGGAAGAATTCCTAGTGAACCACTTATCACTGAAGCTTCATCGGTTAAAATATCACCAAACATATTCTCTGTCACTATCACATCAAAATGCTTGGGCCATTGTATAATTTGCATGGCTGCATTATCAATAAACATAAATTCCAATTCAATATCGGGATAGGAGGAGGCCATGTTTAGAGCAGTTTCTCTCCATAATCGGGAAGTAGCCAATACGTTTGCCTTGTCAACTACCGTCAACTTTTTACGTCTTTTTCCTGCCATCTCAAAACCTAGTTTGAGGATTCTTTCAATTTCCTCAACGGTGTATATACAGGTATCATAAGCGGTTTTGCCATCCTCCGATCTTCCCTGCGGCTTCCCAAAATAAATGCCTCCAGTCAGTTCACGAAGACAAACAAAATCGGCACCCTCGATAAGTTCTCTTTTTAATGGGGATTTATCTAATAAAGATGGAAAAGATACTAATGGTCGAAGGTTTGCAAATAATCCCAATCGTTTTCGCATCTCCAATAAGCCTTGTTCTGGCCGCACCTTGGCTTTGGGATCATTATCATATTTTGGATGGCCAATAGCGCCAAATAATACCGCGTCAGCATTCATGCATAATTGATGAGTTTCCTCAGGATAAGGCTGCCCAACTTTGTCAATGGCATCAGCTCCTGTTAAACCATATTTATAATGGAGTTCGTGTCCAAATTTCTCAGATACAACTTTCACCACATTTAAGGCTTGTTCTATAATTTCTGGCCCAATGCCATCACCAGGCAAAACTGCTATATTTAATTTCATAATGATTCTGTTTATTAATTTCCTATAAATGCTATTTGATTTTCTTTGGTTTCTATGGCCAAATAATTGTTCTCAATGATATTTAACATCTTCTCTGTGGCAATAATGGCAGCCGTGGTTTGATCAGGCTCCAATCCTCTGGTTTTAAATTCTCTTTCCAATTTCCAAGTGATGGTAGTCTCTACCAAAGCATCTGTTTTTCCTCCTGGAGGAATAGTTACAGAATAATCCACCAATTGCGGTAATTCTTTGTTCTGACGATTATATATCTTCTTCAAAGCATTCATAAAAGCATCATATTGACCATCTCCACCCGAAACAGCTTCATGATTCTCGCCATGAATACCCACTAAAACAGAGGCCGATGGTGACATTCCTTTAGACAGCGAAATAACATATTTCTTAATCTTTATTTTATCTGAAATACTTTCATTTCGTAGAACATCTGCCACAATATAGGGGAGGTCATCAATGGTCACCGTTTTCTTTAAATCCCCAAGTTCAATAACCTTATCCGTTACCTTTTTTATAGATTCCTTGTCTAAGGTCAAACCTAAGGTTTCAAGGTTTTTAAGGATATTAGATTTACCAGAAGTTTTGCCCAAAGCATAAGTGGTTTGTCTGCCAAATCTTTCAGGCTTTAGTTCGTTTTGATAGAGTTGGGCTTTCTGATCACCATCGGCATGAACGCCGCTACATTGGGTAAAAACAAATTCACCAATCAATGGTTTATTGGCTGGAATCCTAACACCTGAAAAGCTCTCCACTATTTTACTCACCTTTGATAGGTGTTGTTCATTGATGGAGGATTTCAAATGCAGCTGATCTTCAATAACTGCAACTACACTAGATATGGGCGCATTCCCAGCCCTTTCTCCTAATCCATTTACCGTGGTATGAATGCAGTTTATACCTGCTTTTATAGCTTCCATTACATTCCCAATAGCCAAATCATAATCATTATGAGCATGGAAATCAAAATGCAATTCTGGGTAATTCTTAAGCATCAACTGACAATATTCAGCCGTTTCTTGAGGATTCAAAACACCCAAGGTATCGGGTAGCATAAAACGTTCTATCTTTTCATTGCGCAATTCATCCAGTAAATAGAGTACATAGTCCGACGAGCTTCTCATGCCATTGCTCCAATCCTCCAGATAGATATTCACACGAATATTCATTTCTTCGGCTTTTACCAATAAAGCTTTAATATCAGCCACGTGTTCTTCGGGTGTTTTTCTGAGTTGATTTTGAACATGGTTGAGCGATCCTTTGCATAATAAATTCATCACTCGTCCTCCAGCTTTTTGAATCCATTCTAGAGATGCTACTCCGTCCACAAATCCCAAAATCTCAATCTTATCAAGCTCTCCAGCCTCTTTCGCCCATGAAGTAATTTTAGATACCGCTTCGAACTCTCCTTTTGAAACTCTTGCAGAAGCCACTTCTATACGATCTACATTCAGTTCGGAGATTAATAGCTTGGTGATGCTTAGTTTTTCTGAGCAGGTAAAAGATACACCTGTGGTTTGTTCTCCATCACGCAAGGTGGTATCCATTATTTTTATGATTCGGTTTTTCATCTTTGTTCTTTAAGTTTTCAGCACTGTTTGCTCGAAGTCATTCACTTCTGGGAGGATACTTTGTAGGTAATCGAAATCGTCGTATCCATTCAATAGGCATTGTTTTTTATAGGCATTGATTTCGAAACTATAAGATAAAGCTTCTGAAGGGATAGAAAGCTTTTGTTCCTCCAAATCAACTAGAAATTCTAGTTCAGGATTTGCATCAATCAGTTTAAATATTTGTTGTAGTTCTGCCTCTTCTAATTGAATGGGTAATAAACCATTATTCAGGACATTATTTTTAAATATATCAGCAAAATAGCTAGATACCACTACTTTAAATCCGTAATCTGCGATAGTCCAAGCGGCATGTTCTCGACTAGAACCACAACCGAAATTTTGCCCAGCGACTAAAATTTGACCTTGGTATTTGGGATTATTTAATGGAAAGTCTGATTTCTCTTTTCCTGAAGACTCAAATCTCCAATCTTTAAACAAATGATTGCCAAATCCTTTTCTTTCTACGGCTTTTAAAAACCTTGCAGGTATAATTTGGTCGGTATCAATATTTTCAATTGGTAAAGGAACGACTCTACTTTGGAGGGTATTAAATTTTTCTAAGCTCATGATGTTTTCTGATTAATTGAGTAAATCGGTTGGATTAGTAATCACACCCGTAACAGCAGCTGCTGCAGCTACCAATGGACTAGCTAATAAAGTCCTAGAACCCGGACCTTGTCTGCCTTCGAAGTTTCTGTTAGAGGTAGAGACGGCATATTTCCCTGCCGGAATTTTATCGTCATTCATGGCCAAGCATGCGGAACAACCGGGTTGCCTCATCACAAAACCAGCCTCAGCTAATATTTCTACCAAGCCCTCCTCTTGTGCTTGTTTTTCAACTTTCTTAGAACCTGGAACTATCCAAGCAGTGATGTTTTCAGCTTTTTTCTTGCCTTTCACTAATTCCGTAAATTGTCGCAGGTCTTCGATTCTTCCGTTGGTACAACTCCCCACAAAAACATAATCTACTTTTTTTCCTAATAAACTTTCTCCTTCCTCAAACCCCATATATTCTAGAGAATTCTGATAGCTTTTATCTGAACTCAATGGGATACTTTCATGGATAGCCATTCCCATTCCAGGGTTGGTTCCATAGGTAATCATGGGAGCCATTTCTTCCGCTTTATAATGATATTCTTTATCAAAAACAGCGTCCTCATCTGTTTTTAAAGTTTTCCAATAAGCCAACTTGTTGTCCCATTCCTTTCCTTTAGGACTGTGTTTTTTGCCATCCAAATACTTAAAAGTAGTTTCATCAGGAGCCACAAGACCTCCTCTTGCTCCACATTCTATACTCATATTACATAGGCTCATTCTGGCTTCCATGGAAAGGCTATCAATAGTAGAGCCCGCAAACTCAATAAAATATCCGGTTCCTCCACTACTGCTGATTTGTGAAATGATATAAAGAATGACATCTTTGGAAGTCACTCCCTGAGGTAGTTGACCTTCAATATTGATACGCATCTTTTTGGGTTTGCTTTGAAGTACGCATTGGCTTCCGAAAACCATTTCTACCTCACTGGTTCCAATGCCAAAAGCCACAGAGCCAAAAGCACCGTGAGTAGAAGTGTGACTATCCCCACAAACGATAGTAGTACCAGGTAAAGTGAGACCCAGTTCTGGACCTACTACATGAACAATTCCCAATGAATCGTGCTTTAAATTGAATAATTCTATTCCGTGATTGGCACAATTTTTCTCCAACATATCCACTTGATTTTGTGATAAATCATCACTCAAAGGAAGGTGTTGGTTAATGGTAGGGATATTATGATCCATGGTAGCCGTGGTTTGGTCGGGACGAAATACCTTTAATCCTTTTTTTTCCAAATTCCCAAAAGCCACGGGGCTGGTTACCTCATGTATAAAGTGACGATCGATATAAAGTACACTGGGTCCATCTTTAATTTTTTTGACCACATGGGCATCCCATATTTTATCGAATAGCGTTTTTGATTTCATTATAATTATTGTTTTTTATTCTCATTCTTTTTAAAATTCTGTATTAGAACAAGACTTCCTATTTCTAAATATTTGTGGTTCGAAGTCGGGAGCCTGAAGCTAGAAGTGAATCTTCTTCGGGCTTCTATCTTCCAGACATCTTTGATAATTATTACATCAAAATTATTCTGATGATTTAGACCTATCAACCAGCTTTACGTACTCTATTAACTTTCATCTTATTTATTGCATCTAAAAATGCTTCAACCGATGCTGTAACAATATCTGAGTGTACTGCAAATCCATAATATATGTCTCCCTCAAAATCCACTTGCATATGTACCTTTCCTAGATCATCACTACCACCAGACATAGCCTGAATTAAAAACTCATGTAGACTTACCTTTCGCTGTAGGATTTTTTTGATAGCAGATATGGCGGCGTCAACAGGGCCTTTTCCTGAGGAGGTTTCTGATAGTATTTCTCCTGAAATATCAAGTCTCACAGTTGCCATAGGGCTTACTTCTTTGCCACTTAGTACTTGGAGAAAATCGAGTTTAATCCTTTGGTCTTCGAGTTTGTTACCTCCCACCAATTGTAGGATATCATCATCGTTGATGTCTTTTTTGGCATCAGCAAGTACAAGAAACTCTTCATAAACTTTATTAATCTTCTCTTGCTCTAAATGATAGCCCAAAAGCTCTAGCCTGTTTTTTAAAGCAGCCCTTCCGCTTCTAGCTGTCAATAAAATGGATGATTCATTGATACCCACATCCGATGGGTCCATAATTTCATAAGTCTCTCTATTCTTAATCACTCCATCTTGGTGAATTCCACTGGAATGCGCAAAGGCATTTCGACCTACTACTGCTTTATTCGGCTGAATAGGCATATTCATTAAACTAGACACCATTTTACTGGTATGATAAATCTTCTGAGTGTTGATATTCGTGGATACACCTATGTTTTCGTGGCTTTTTAAAATCATGGCGACTTCCTCAAGAGAAGTATTTCCAGCCCTTTCTCCAATGCCATTCATGGTGACTTCTACTTGTCTAGCGCCATTTAAAACTCCCGAAATTGTATTGGCTGTAGCCATTCCTAAATCATTATGACAATGGGTGGAAAGGACCGCCTTATGAACACCATCCACATGTTCCATCAGGTATTTTATTTTTTCACCATACTGATGAGGGAGGCAGTATCCGGTGGTATCAGGAATGTTTACTACTGTTGCTCCTGCTTTTATCACTGCTTCCACTACGCGAGCCAAATAAGCATTATCAGTTCTACCCGCGTCTTCAGCATAAAACTCTACATCTTCTACATAGCGCTTTGCATATTTTACAGCTGCCACCGCACGTTCCACTATGGCATCCTCATTGGAGTTCAGTTTGTGATGTATGTGATACCAAGAAGTTCCAATACCGGTATGAATGCGTTTTCTTTTGGCATATTTGAGGGATTCGGCTGCCACATCAATATCATTTTCCACCGCCCTTGTTAAAGCACATATAGTGGGCCATGTTACGGCCTTAGAGAGTTCAACAATAGAGTTAAAATCTCCTGGACTTGAAACTGGAAATCCAGCTTCGATAATATCTACCCCTAATTCTTCAAGTGCTTTAGCTACTTCAATTTTTTCAACAGTATTCAATTGGCAACCAGGAACTTGTTCACCATCGCGCAAGGTGGTATCGAAAATAAATAGTTTGTCTGACATCTGTTTTGATTTTGTATTTGTATTAACCTTCTTTTGATAGAGGAAAAGAAAACCAAGCTTTCCGGCGAATAGAAAGTTGGCTTTCATTTAGCCTCTGAATACTTAATTATTTTCTGGTCTTAATTTTCTAACTACAGCTCCTGCTCTCCACATTTCACTATTCTTTAGCTCGTCTAACTCTGCGTTGAGTTTTACTCTATAATCTTCTTTGCTATTGGCTTCAATAGTTACAGCTGCTTCATGACCTTTTTCAACTTTAGAATACAAATCTTCGAATACTGGTTTGGTAGCATCTCTAAATGGTTTCCACCAATCGAGGGCTCCTCTTTGTGCAGTGGTGGAGCAATTGGCATACATCCAATCCATTCCATTTTCTGCTACTAAAGGCATTAAGCTCTGGGTGAGTTCTTCCACGGTTTCGTTAAAAGCTTCTGAAGGAGAGTGACCATTTTCGCGTAATACCTCAAACTGGGCAGCAAAAAGTCCTTGAATGGCACCCATTAAAGAACCCCTTTCACCCGTAAGGTCAGAATATACTTCCTTTTTAAAAGTAGTTTCGAAAAGGTAACCTGCTCCAACGCCAATTCCTAGTGCAGAAACTCTTTCTTTAGCTTTTCCGGTAGCATCTTGGTGAATGGCATAACTGGCATTTAATCCTCTATCTTGTAAGAACATCCTTCGTAAACTGGTTCCAGAACCTTTTGGGGCCACAAGGATAACATCTACATCTTTTGGTGGGATAATATTGGTTTGTTCTTTGTAAGTCACAGCAAATCCATGACTAAAATAAAGTGCTTTTCCAGGAGTAAGGTACTGTTTCACGGTTGGCCAAAGTGCTATTTGTCCCGCATCAGAAAGAAGGTATTGAATGATAGTCCCCTTTTCACAAGCCTTTTCTATTTCAAAAAGGTCTACTCCTTCTTTCCATCCATCATCTACAGCTTTGTCCCATGACTTGGAGTTTTTACGTTGACCTACAATTACACGGAAGCCATTGTCTTTTAAGTTGAGTGCTTGGCCTGGGCCTTGAACACCGTAGCCTAAGACTGCTATTGTTTCGTTAGCTAGAGTTTGTCTAGCTTTTTCTAAAGAAAATTCATCTCTTGTTACTAGACTTTCTTCGACCTCTGCAAATTTCATTGTTGCCATTATATTGTATTTTAAATTATTATTATATGTTTACTTATTAAACTCTATATCAAGGTTTTAATCACCTGATCACTTTGGTCTACAGGAACTAATTCTTCATGTAAATCCAGTGTTTTAGTAAAAAGCCTATAGAGAGAAATTTTCTGATTCATGACACTAGAGTTGGCATAAAAGAGTGTTTTGGTAACTCCTATTTGCTTGTCAATCTGTTTGGTGACTTTCTCTACAACGTCCTGAGTAGCCTTTATGACAAAAGTGATTTTACTAAAGCCTTTTTCATCGGCTTCTACCACCGTTAGACTTTCTACATTGATCATTTTTCTGGAGAAAACATTGAGGATTCTATATAAGATTCCAATATGGTCTTCGGCGAATGTGGTAATGATAAAATTCGATTTCATAAAATATGGTTTTAAGATTGTAATATTACTTCGTCAACTGCTGAACCCGAGGTAATCATGGGGAAAACATTGTCTTCCTTCTCCACTACTACTTCGAGTAAATATGGACCATCACAGGCTAACATTTCTGCAATGGCAGCATCTAAATCATCTTGATTTTCTACTTTTTGGCCTGGAATTTCGTAGGCATCGGCTACTTTCACAAAATCAGGGCTATGCATATCTGTAAAAGAATAGCGGCTTTTGAAAAATAGTTCTTGCCATTGGCGAACCATACCTAAAAAGCTATTATTAAGGATGACTATTTTTACAGGAATTTGATATTGTGCTATCGTGCCTAATTCTTGTAAGGTCATTTGGAAGCCACCATCTCCTATCACTGCAATAACAGTTCGTTTTGGAGCTCCCAACTGTGCTCCTAAGGCAGCAGGAAGACTAAATCCCATGGTTCCTAAACCTCCAGAGGTTACATTAGAACGTGATTCCTTAAATTGAAAATATCTAGATGCAATCATCTGATGCTGACCCACATCACTAACCAATATCGCTTCATTATTAGTTTGTTCACTTAGCTTTTTAACCACCAAGCCCATACTTGCTTTTTTGCTTTGTGGATGTAAATCCTTAGAAATCACCTGCTCATATTCTTCATTATATTTATGGATGAATTCTTGAGTCCAATCCTCATGTTGAGCACTATTTACTAGAGGTGATAAAGCTTCCAGTACTTCCTTGGCATCACCTAAAATTGGCACATCCACTTTTACCACTTTATTATGCTCCGCCTTATCTATATCCACATGGATAATTTTGGCTTGCTGGGCATATCTCGATACATCTCCGGTAACTCTATCATCGAACCTTAAACCTATTCCAATTAAAACATCACATTGATTGGTCATTAAATTAGGAGCATAATTTCCATGCATCCCTAACATTCCCATATAATTAGGATGATCAGAAGGTAGGGCCGATAAACCCAAAAGAGTGGATGCCGCTGGAATTCCAGATTTTTCCAAGAATTTTTTCAATTCTTCTTCTGCCTCTGATAATATCACACCTTGGCCAAAAACTACAAATGGCTTTTTTGCTTCATTGATGATTTGTGCCGCTATTTGCAGACTATAAGTATCTAATTCATTATGTGGCTGATAGGTTCTCACGGAGGAGGTCTTTGCATAATCAAAAGCCGCTGAATTGATTTGAGCATCCTTGGTAATAACTACCACAACGGGCCCTGGTCTCCCTGATTTGGCGATATAAAAGGCTTTAGATAATACCTCTGGAATCTCTTCCACTTTTGTAACCTGATAATTCCATTTGGTGCAGGGCACTGTCATACCTATCACATCAGCCTCTTGAAAGGCATCACTGCCCAACAGACTAGAAGGAACTTGCCCAATGATGCAGACCAAAGGTGTAGAATCGATCATGGCATCGGCAATACCGGTAATGAGATTGGTGGCACCTGGTCCTGAGGTTGCTAAACATACACCTACTTTTCCCGATGCTCTGGCATAGCCTTGAGCAGCATGAATCAATCCCTGTTCGTGACGAGTAAGGATGTGTCTGATCTGGTCGGTATAATCGAATAAAGCATCATAAACTGGCATAATAGCCCCGCCTGGGTAACCAAATATGGTATCAACCTTCTCGGCTATTAGCGATTTGATGACCGCTTCTGATCCTGTTAAATTCTTGGTTTTCATGTATAATTGGGTTTTATATTTTTCTGATGGCTCCTTGATCGGCGGAGGAAACATGAGCAGCATAAATCTTTAATGCTTGTGACACTTGTCTCTCTCTATTTTTGGCTTGGAAGGCTTTTTTACCTAGGGCCAATTCTTTATTTCTACGCTCCTCAATTTTTTCTTTACTTAGCTTTAATTCTATCTTTCTGGTGCTGATGTCGATTTCAATCTCATCTCCATTTTGAATCAATGCAATTTCTCCACCGGCAGCGGCTTCGGGAGACACATGGCCTATGGAAAGCCCTGAAGTTCCTCCTGAAAACCGTCCATCGGTGATGAGCGCACAATCTTTATCCAATTTCTTAGCTTTGAGATAGGAGGTTGGATAGAGCATTTCTTGCATGCCTGGTCCTCCCTTTGGGCCTTCGTATCTAATCACGACTACTTCTCCTGGCTTCACTTCATCGGAAAGAATTCCTTTGACAGCCTCCTCTTGACTTTCGTAAACCCTAGCTTTTCCTTTGAATTTCAAGATGCTTTCATCTACACCAGCGGTTTTAATGATACAGCCTTTGGTGGCAATATTTCCAAATAGAACTGCTAAGCCACCATCTTCTGAATAGGCATTCTCAAGAGAACGAATACAGCCCTTTTCGGCATCCAAATCCAATTGACGATAATAGCTGTTTTGAGAGCCCAACACCAAATTCTTAAATCCGCCAGGGGCTGATTTATATAGCGTTTCTGCTTTTTTTGAAAGCTCAGGATTATTCACATCATAATTCTCTAAAAGCTCCGCTAAACTGGGATATAAAACATGGGATACTTGAGTATTCAACATGTTTTGTTTATTTAACTCATTCAAAATCCTCATGACTCCTCCTGCACGATTTACGTCTTCGATATGATAATTTGAGTTGGGAGACACCTTACATAAAACTGGTGTTTTTTTGGATAAGTCATCCACATCTTTCATGGAGAAATTCACTTCAGCCTCATGAGAAATGGCCAATAAATGGAGGATGGTATTGGAAGAGCCTCCCATAGCAATATCCAATGACATGGCATTTAGGAAAGCCTCTCGGCTAGCTATAGACCGGGGTAACACCTTATCGTTTCCATTTTTATAATAATCAAAAGTATTTTTAACGATGGTATAGGCTGCTTCTTCAAAAAGCTTTTTTCTGTTGGCATGAGTAGCAACCACTGTTCCATTTCCGGGAAGGGATAAGCCTAGGGCTTCGGTAAGGCAGTTCATGGAATTGGCCGTGAACATGCCAGAACAAGAGCCACAGGTGGGACAAGCATTTTGTTCTATGGCTAAAGAGGTTTTCTCATCTATGCTTTCGTCCACTGCACTTACCATTGCATCTACCAAATCAATAGCTTTACTATCAACTATTCCAGCTTCCATGGGGCCACCAGAAACAAACACCGTAGGTATATTCAAGCGCATAGCCGCCATTAACATGCCTGGAGTTATTTTATCGCAATTGGAGATACAAATCATGGCATCCACCTGGTGGGCATTGCACATATATTCCACACTATCGGCAATTAAATCGCGAGAAGGAAGTGAATAAAGCATTCCACTGTGTCCCATGGCTATTCCATCATCGATGGCTATGGTATTGAACTCTGGTGCAAAGCAGCCCTGAGCTTCGATAAGCTTTTTTACCTCTTGACCAATTTGATGAAGATGGGCATGACCAGGAACCATTTGTGTGAAGGAGTTCACCACTGCAATGATAGGTTTTCCAAACTGGTTTTCCTTCATTCCATTGGCTCTCCACAGGCTTCTTGCCCCTGCCATGTTTCTTCCTAATGTACTTGCGTTTGATCTTAAACTCATTTTTCTTTCCATAAAAAAAGCCCTTCTCAATTTGAGAAAGGCTTTAGATTTTTACATACACAGTCCCTTCTCACATCCGAAATAGAATGAGAATAATCACGACGATAATAAGAATACTAGTGTATGTTTGTTTCATTGTTTTTGTCTTAAAATAAAAAAAGCCATCCTCTGTTTGAGGATGGCTTCTATTTTTTATCATATACTACACAACCTCAACTGATGTATTGAATCAGAATACTAATAATAATAACGAGGCTAATATGTAATTTCATTGTCAAAATTTTATTTTTTTTTGCTGAGCAAATATTTGAATAATTATTTCTAATAAGCAAACATTTGCCTTCAAATAAGTAAATAAAAACCATATCTACCTATATTACTGTTAATTACAAAATGTTAAATTTTGAATATGCATTCATTTCTTATGAATAAATATTTTTTGCCTTTATAATGTGTGCCAGAAGAATTAGGGAAATAGGATATAGATAGATTTTTACCTTCAAAATAGCACTTTGCTAATCAATAGAATGAAAATGAAGAATAATGAAATGGAAAAGACAAAAACCAAATTTCATCATTTTTGAACCAAGCTCATAGCTAATTTCAAATCTTCTAAGCTGTGAGTAGAGATTTTATATTCATCATCCAAGGATTGGGCTCCCATGGCTACAGATGTCTTTTTATATTCCATTTTGGAATCGGTTTTGATTCTTGCTGACATGTGATAAGCTGGAGCCTGTGTGTTCTTCATAAGCTCCTCTAGGTTGTGGGCTCGAACTCCACTTCCGGGCATGATTTTGATTTTCCCGTCCGACTTTTTTACCAATTCACTAATTAGTGATTCTCCATCTTTTGCTTTTGCTGCTTGTCCACTAGTTAACACATAGTCGATGCCCAATTCTTTAAGCTCCTCTAAAGCTTTTATTGGATCTTTACACATATCGAAAGCTCTATGGAAAGTGACTTTCATGTGACCAGCTAAAGAAATAAATCTTTTGGTCAAGTTCACATCAATATCACCATTGGCCAAAAGAAATCCTATGACCACTCCATGTACTCCCATATTTCGACAAGCTTCCACATCTCTTTCCATAATCTCTATTTCTTCGGGAGAATAGAGGAAGTCTCCGGAACGAGGACGGATTAAGACATGGGTTTGGATGGCTAATTTTTGCATAACTAGTTGGATGAGTCCGAGGGAGGGAGTGAGTCCACCTTCCCCTATCCCTGAACAAAGTTCCACTCTATTTACTCCTGCTTCATATGCTATTTGTGTCGATTGCCAACTGTCGCAGCAAACTTCTATTTCAAAGGGGTACTTCATTCTTATCATTAATTTGTTGCAATATTTTAAGTTCTTGCTTTTGTAATTCTTCAGCATCACCAAACCATTTAGTCATTCTGGCTTTTACTTTTTCGAGGAGCTCAGGCGTCACATATTTCATCAGTTGGGAGAGGCTCACCAATAAAATCCCTAGGTCATCACTGTATCCAACGATAGGTGTAATATCGGGAATACTATCAGCAGGAAAGATAAAATAGGCCAAAGCAGCAGCAATAATACTTTTGCTGGCCACCGGAACCGATTTCTCCTTGAAAAGATAAAACAAAACCATAGCTGGGTATATGACAATTATGCCAGCCGACTTGGCCACTTTTTCAATCTTTTTAAAGAGTTTACTTTCGCTGAAATATTTTTTATCCAATAATTTCATGTGACAAAGATAGTATTTTGCCGATTGAGAAACGATATAAGGATTTTTCGATGGATGTAGAATTAGCAGGACAGATTTAATTTTTAGATGTATTTTAGATATATAGCAGATTATAGACTATTCTAAAATAGATGAATTGGAAGACTTGACTTGCTTATATAATTTGTATTTTTGAGTAGAAATAAAATAATTTTATGAGAGTGTTTTGTCCTTTTTTTATTCTTTTGATGTATTCTTCGTTTGCATTTGCAAATCAGGAGCTTGATAGTTTGATAGGAGTGCTTGAAAAGACTATGGATCAAAGAGCTGAATTCGATGCGCAAAAGGATAATAGGCTTATTGAGTTAAAAAGGCTGTTCAATAAAAAAGGAATAAGCAAGGAACAGCAATTCTTCATTAATAATCAGCTCATTGACAACTATTTAAAATACACTTTAGATTCTGCCATTTCTTATTTGCAATTCAATATTCAATTGGCCCAAGAACTGCAAAACAAGGAATTACTGAATCAAACAAATATTATGATGGCTGATATCATGGCCACAACAGGTAAGTACTTCGATGCTATGGATTTTTTAAGTGAAATTGATAGCAATGCCATTCAAAAAAATCTTAGAATTTCATACTATAAGGCGCTAATAAAGATTTATAATGAAGTAAGTTTTTATTCCCCTTTTACTGATTCCAATCAAAAGTATAGTAATCAAGCTAAAGCCTATACAAATCGACTTCTTCCTTATTTGAATCCTCAATCAGACGATTATTTATCCATTCTCGAAAAGAAATATCGTGATGAGCGAGATTTATCTAAATGTCTTAAAATAAACAATCAACGCCTATCAAAAATGGAGATTGGCAGTAGTGAATTCTCATTGATTACTTATGAGCGCTCCCTTCTTTATCAATTGGAAAAGAATGAAGAAGAAAGAATGAAATATTTATGTTTATCCGCGATTTCAGATATTAGGGCTTCTATTAAAGATAATGCTTCTTTAACTGAACTTGCATTGGTTTTATATAAAAAAGGAGATATTGACAAAGCTAATCTATTTATCAAGTTTTCCTTTGAAGATGCTGCTTTCTTTAATTCAGAATTAAGATTCAAGAATATATCTGAAGTACTTCCCATCATAAACGATGCTTATCAGATGAAAATAGAGGGGCAGCAAAGCAAGCTTAGAATTTTATTGATGATCAGCAGTGGGCTATTGGTATTATTATTAATTGCTTTTTATTTTATTGTGAAACAAACAGTTAATGATAAAGTAAAAAAGAAAGAGCTATCCATTATCAACAAGCAATTAAATGTTCTCAATCAGAATTTGGCTGATGCCAATAAAAAGCTGAATAATACTAATAGTGAATTATCTGAATCTAATCATCTTAAGGAGCATTATATTGGAAACTTCTTGAGTATTTGTTCAGATTATATATACAAATTAGACCAGTTGAACAAAAGAGTAAATAAACAATTAGCCAACCGAAAAATAGAGGAATTATTTGCCGAAACGAAATCTAAAAAGCTAATTGATGCAGAGGTTAAGGAGTTTTATATAAACTTCGATAAGGCATTCCTTCATATCTTCCCCAACTTCTTAGTTGATTTTAATAAGCTGTTAATAGATGAAGAACAAATTCAGATTAAATCGGAGGAGCGATTAAATACAGAATTGAGAATTTTCGCACTTATTCGCTTGGGAATTAAGGACAGTTCTAAAATTGCTAAACTATTGCGCTATTCAGTAAATACCATTTATAATTATCGTGTTAAGATTAAAAATAATGGAAAAGGAGAACGTGAAAATTTTGAAAATGAAGTGATGAAAATCGATGCCGTGAAGAACTAGACTAGTCAAAAATATATCATCTCATCTCCAATAAAAATATTCAGATTTTATCTTTTTTTGGCTTCTTTTTACTTCAGATCATCCACTTTTTTTAAATGCAAGTGTTTTTCCTAAGTCCTGTATAATAGTATTATAGCATTTTTTTAATTTAAACCAATCCACTTTTTCACTACCTTGATTAGGACTCCTCTTTAATTTCGATTCTATTTGCAATAACAATTCATCTTTTCAAAATCAAATGGATTAATATATGCTAACAGCTATGTTGTCAATATTTTACTGTAATATTTGATTGGGAAAACTAAATTAAGAGTTTATGAGAAATATTTTTTTATTATTCCTTAGCATCTTTTTCGCTTCTTGCTCTCAGAATCAGGAAAAAAACTCCATTAAAAGTGTAAATAACAATATCATCAAAATGGATACCCCTTCAGCTATAAAAGTTTATACTACCGCAGAGGGAACAGATTTAAAATTATCATTCACCAATGAATTAGGGTTTACGCCATCAAAACAACCTTTAGAAACAGATATAGCTGTTTTCGTCAACCCAGAAAAGCAGTTTCAAGAGTTTATTGGCATTGGAGGAGCCATAACAGATGCCTCTTCAGAAGTATTTGCCAAATTAAGTAAAGACAAGCAAGAGGAGTTTATAAAAGCCTATTATGGTTCCGAAGGTATTGATTATAGCTTATTACGCACTACCATTCACAGTTGCGATTTTAGCTCTGAGAGCTATACCTATATAGAAGAGGGCGATAAAGAATTGAGCACTTTCAATATAGATCGTGATAAAAAACTCCGTATTCCTATGATTAAACGTGCTATGGCCGCTGCCTCAGATTCCTTGCTATTTTATGTGAGTCCTTGGAGTCCTCCAGCATTTATGAAAGGTAAAAAAGATATGCTAAAAGGAGGAAGTCTACTTCCTGAATATTTTGATTCATGGGCTTTATATTATGCCAAATTTATCAAAGCTTACGAAGCAGAAGGAATGCCTGTATGGGGGTTAACCATTCAAAACGAGCCCATGGCAGTTCAAACCTGGGAATCCTGTGTGTATACAGCAGAACAAGAGCGAGATTTCCTAAAAAACCATTTAGGTCCTATTCTGGAAAAAGAAGGTTTGGGAGATAAAAATATTGTAGTTTGGGATCACAACCGTGATTTAATTTCACATAGAGCCAATACGATTTTTGGAGACACTGAAGCTGCTAAGTATGCCTGGGGAATAGGATTCCATTGGTACGAACCTTGGGCTGGTGGAGAACCCATGTGGGATAATCTTAAGAATGTAAAAGAATCTTTCCCCGATAAGGAACTGTTGTTTACCGAAGGTTGTGTGGAGAAATTCCTCGAAACAGATTATCAACGTTGGTCTAATGCTGAGCGTTATGGAAAATCTATGATCAACGATTTTAATAGCGGAACCGTAGGATGGACAGATTGGAATATTCTATTGGACCATACTGGAGGTCCTAATCACGTTGGGAATTATTGTTTCGCGCCTATTCATGCCGATACTAGAACCAATGAACTCATATACACTCCGTCCTATTTTTATATAGGCCACTTTTCTAAATTTATCCATCCAAAGGCAAGACGAGTAAGTACTACTTGTAGCCGAAGTCATTTAATGAGTACTACTTTTATAAATGAAGATGGAACAATAGCGACTATTGTAATGAATGAAACAGAAGAGAAAATCAAATATAAAATCATAGTGGCTCAGAAAGAAACCGAATTGGTCATTCCTCCTCATGCCATACAAACTTTGGTTTATTAATTGGTGAATTCAAGGTTGTTATAGATTCCTTTCTATAGGGTTTATTGGCCTAAACCTTAAATACTTGGCATATTCTATATCCACTTTGTAAACCTCGTTTTTGACATTAATAAATTTTTAATTTGATACCCACAGATAGTCAGCTTATTGGATACTATTAGATATCAAAAAACATTGAAAACAAAGGCTTGAAGATAATATAGCGCATTAAGATGATACAGTGTTTATGCGCCTTAAATTGCTTGAAATTATGACAAAAGTTTGGAACGAGAGAAGTATATGGACTGAAGACCAAGTTGTTCGTGTAAAGCCAAATCAAACCCAAGATGGTGTTGTTTTGCAAATAAACGAAGAAGCAGATAAGAATTTTGAATGTAGATTATATCTCACCTACGAAGAAGCAAAATTACTTGCAAAACAAATAAACGATTTTGTTAGTGATAATTCTGAAGAATAGTTGTATTAGAGAATTTCGCTTGATTAGATGGCAGGGCAAACGCATACTTTTATTTTTCTTATTTTTTTACTAAAGCTAGCGCGGATTTGGTGAGGTTAAAACACACTCTATGATGCTAATATTTTCGCACGGAAAACATACTGATGTTACAATCAGTAGAACTTTCCGCGCTAGCCTTTTGTCTAAGATCGCTCTGTTTTCTTGTATCTGTAGCTTTATTAACAAGTGTGAGTTTGACCTGGTTTAGATGGCCATAATAAAGATTATTAGTTAATTAATTCCTATTGTGGAAATTTTTCGACAATTTTGCTTCACTATTGAAGGTTTTAGCAAGAACTGATTCAATTACTCAATAATTACTAAAAAACTAAACAGATGAGACCCATTAAACTTCTAATAATCCTAGCTATTTTTACCTTTTCTTTCAACTCCTTAAAGAGTCAAGAACTTAATATTATCAATATCAGTAATCGAACTGCAATGTCTTTAAACGGCAGTTGGAAATACGTTGTAGATCCTTATGAAACTGGATATTATGATTACCGTCGAGAGGCTAGAGATGAACGAGAAAATCCTAGTAAATCTGAAGCCTTATTTCTTGGGTATAAAGCCCAAGAACCTTCAGAAAGAGTAGAATATGATTTTGATAAATCAGAGAATATTATGGTGCCCGGCGATTGGAATTCACAAATAGAAAAATTGTTCTATTATGAAGGTTCAGTTTGGTATTATAAGAAGTTTGATTATGATTTTGGAGCCGAAGGAAACAGACAGTTTATTCACTTTGGAGCAGCAAACTATGAAGCTGATGTATATGTTAATGGTACAAAACTGGGTAAGCATATTGGTGGTTTTACAGCCTTCAATTATGAAATTACCTCTCTTCTTAAAGAAAAAGGCAATTTCGTTATTGTTAAAGTAGACAATACGCGTGGATTTGAAAAAGTTCCGACTATTAATACCGACTGGTGGAATTATGGTGGACTTACTCGTGATGTAAAAATCGTTGAGGTTCCAGCTACATTTGTTCAGGATTATTATATTCAGTTGGCAAAAAACGATCCCAATACTATTGAGGTTTCATTAGAACTAAATGGCCCTGATAAAGCTGATCAATCAATTACTATTGAGATTGCTGAAGCAGGGATAAAAGCCAGTTTCAAAACCGATAAAAATGGTAAAACAATAGGTGAAATTTCAGCAAAGAAATTACAGCTTTGGTCGCCTGAGAATCCCCATTTATATGAGGTGAAAATTTCACTACAGAACCATGAAATCGCAGATAAAATTGGCTTTAGAACATTGGATACAGAAGGTTCAGACATTTTGGTAAATGGGAAATCAGTTTTTTTACGTGGAATTTCTATTCATGAGGAAAATGGTATTAAAGGAGGAAGAGCACATTCTATAGAAGACGCCAAACTATTATTAGGTTGGGCTAAGGAATTAGGCTGCAATTTTGTGCGATTGGCCCATTATCCTCATAACGAAAACATGATAAGAGTAGCCGAAGAAATGGGTTTGATGGTATGGTCGGAAGTTCCTGTTTATTGGACTATTCAATGGAAAAATGAGGAGACTTACCAAAATGCTGAAAAGCAGCTTACTGATATGATATTTCGCGATAAAAACCGCGCTTCAATTATTATTTGGTCCATGGCCAATGAAACGCCTGTTTCTGCTGAAAGAACTGAATTTCTAACAAGTATGATCAATACCACTCGTTCTATAGATTCTATCCGCTTGATTAGCGCTGCCCTAGAACGACATACTCAAGAAGGAACTAAGAACACTCAGATTATTGCCGACCCTCTTCAGGAATTGGTGGATGTGATTAACTTTAATGAATATATTGGCTGGTATGCTGGACTTCCAGAGGCCTGCAATGATGCGGTATTTGATATTCAATTCAATAAACCTGTATTCATTTCTGAATTTGGAGGAGGAGCTTTATATGGTTATCATGGCGATAAAGCTACCCGTTGGACGGAAGAGTTCCAAGAAGATTTATACCTACAAACTACTCTAATGCTAGAGAAGATTCCTCAATTACGTGGAATGACTCCTTGGATATTATCCGATTTCCGCTCGCCTCGTAGACTCCTACCTGAGATTCAAGATGGTTGGAATAGAAAAGGTGTTTTATCGGAAAAAGGAGATAAAAAGAAAGCCTTTTATGTGCTTCAGAAATATTATGATTCTAAGAAACTGGAATATCTAAAAAAGTAAGAGGAGCATCGCTCATTTTATGATGTAATTCTGACAAATAATTGGTGCATCTTAAAAGCACTTGTTAAAACTTTCTTTCTTATACATACAAACCAATGTGTGACAATTTCTTATCGCTCTGATTAAAAGAGGCTCAGAGATTAAGTATTTGCTTATTCCTGTTTTTTTTCGTAAATTTAGATACCTAAAATTTGCGGCTATGATAGTACAATCAGTAAATACTTATAGGAATGATTATTTAGAGCAGCTACTTTCTGGTAACAGAAATGAGTGTTCTAGAATTGCCAAGCAATATATTTCCGAAAATCCTTCCATTAAAGACTTATATGAGGATGTCTTTAGAGGAGCATTATACCAGGTGGGTGTTTTATGGGAAACCAATAAAATATCTGTAGCTAAAGAACACCTGGCAACCGCTATTACCGAAGGTATACTAAACGAATTATATGGAAATCTAGAAGTACTAGAGAAGCAGAACAAAAAGGTCATTCTTACTTGTGTAGAAAATGAATTGCATCAGGTGGGGATAAAAATGGTTGCTGATATTTTTGAAATAAATGGCTGGGATACTTACTTTTTAGGAACGGGGATTCCTGTAACAGAATTAGTGAAGTATATCAAAGAAGAAAACCCAAGAGTATTGGCTATTTCTATGAGTATATTTTTCAATTATCAAACCTTGGTTCGTATGATAGATGTGCTGAAACAAGAATTCCCCGATTTAAGCATTATCCTTGGTGGTCAAGCTTTCTTACACAAAAAAGAAGGGGATTTTAAGAAAATTGAGGACATTAAATATGTCTCGGACCTCTATGAACTAGACCATTATTTAAAAACAATTTAAACCTATAGTGATGACAAAATCAGAATTATTAATATCTGCTCAAAAACTTGAACAGGTAAGTCAAGAAATGGCTGATGAATATTCTTCCAAAAGAGATTTATTGGTGAATTTAATGAATACAAAAATGCTAGAACGCCAAGATATAAAGGAAATGGTGGGAGAGGATAATGTAAATATGATGAAAGATAATCATGCAAATCACGCCCGATTTCTAGAGTCGATTTTTCTCAACCATAATCCTGAAGTATTACTGGATACCGTATTATGGGTTTTTAGGGCATATCGCTCCAGAAATTTCAGTTCTACCTATTGGTCGGCGCAATTGAATTCCTGGCTCGAAATTTATAAAGAGAATTTATCTGATGCTTGTTATCAGGCCGTTTATCCTTACTATAATTGGATGCAAATTAATATTCCTTCGTTTAATGCACTAGCAGAACAAGATTTTGATGCTCCACTTTCTTCTCATTAATGGATTTCAGGCCTCTATTTTTAGCATTCAATTTGACTTTTAACCTCCTCAGAAAATGAACCTATTATTAGAACAGTGGGAAGACCTTATCATTGAAATGAGTAAGAACTCAAATTCAATAGCCTATGGTATTGCAAATTTAAAAGGTGATTTTTTATATGCCAATGAAACCTTTTGCCACTATTTGGGGACTACAAAGGAAAAATTAGAACCCAAAAATCATCTTGTAAACCCTAGTATCGATAAGATATTATCTTTTAAAAGTGACTCTGAACAAGTTTTTGAGGGGATATTAACCATCGGAAACTTTATTGACACCAACTATGTATTGAACTCAAAAATCTTTAGACGTAATGATAGCTTTCTCATTTTTGCGGAAGCAGATATTATTCAATTATTCGAAGATAATAGTAAGATGAGTGCTTTAAATCAGGAGGTAAACAACTTACAACGTCAATTAATAAAAGAAAAGAGGGTGCTTCAACAAACGCTCGACCAACTCAAAGAAACACAACAAATGCTGATTCATTCTGAAAAGATGAATGCCTTGGGACAGATGATTGCTGGGGTTGCACATGAGATAAACAACCCCATAGCATTTGTTACTAATAACCTTTTTGAGCTTGATAAATATTCCAAAGAAATCATAGAGGCTTATGAACAATTAGAGTCAGAAGTTTGCAATAAAGCCTCCTCCGAGTTAAAATCCATTGTTCAGAAGTTGCGGGTAGAAAGAGACATGGATTACCTGACTGAGGATATCGGAGAAATGATTAGTGAATCCAAATCTGGTGTGAATAGAGTAAAGCAAATAGTGGAAGATTTAAGAAGATTTTCAAGATTAGATGAAGCCGATCGTAAGCAAATAGATTTGGTGAAAAATATTCGCTCTACCCTAAGTATCATAAATGCCGAGCTATCGAAAAAGAATATTCAATTTCATTTCGACCAGGAGGAGGGTATTCTTATAGATTGTTTTCCAGGACAGTTAAATCAAGCAGTTTTAAATATTTTAGTCAATGCCATTCAAGCAGTTGAGGAGGGTGGTGAAATTTCCTTAAGAATTGAAGAAGTGCAGGAAGCTATTTTAATTATTGTTGAAGATAATGGCCGCGGGATTAAAGAAGATGATATCCCGAAAATATTTGACCCCTTTTTTACTACAAAACCCATAGGAACGGGCACTGGACTAGGATTAAGCATTACTTATAAGATAATAAATGATTTACATAAAGGAAAAATTATTGTTGAATCTGTTTTAGATAAAGGAACAATTATTAAATTTAGCATTCCAAAGGTGATTAATATATGATGATGGACAACCAACAAAATTATGAACATAACCTTCTTGTTATTGATGATGAAGTGGAAATAACCAAATCACTTTTCAGACAATTTAGAAGACAATATAAGGTATTTATTGCCAATAGTGCCGAAGAGGCCTTACCTATTTTGGAAAAAGAGGATATTCAAGTTGTGCTATCAGATCAGCGTATGCCCGGCATGAGTGGTATCACATTTTTTAGTGCCATTAAAGATAAATATCCTAATGCTTTGAAGCTCATTTTAACGGGATATTCGGATATAGAAGTGGTTATTGAAGCCATTAATGAGGGGCAGGTTTTTCGTTACTTAACAAAGCCTTGGAATCCGGTGGAATTGAACTTAGCCATAGAACAAGCTTTTGAAAGACATGAGTTAATTAGCAATAACAAAGTACTCTTACAGAAACTAAAAGAAGCCAATTCCACCTTGGAAAAAAAGGTTCTGGAAAGAACTTTAGACTTAGAAAAAGCAAATGAAGACCTTACCAAACTAAATATTGAAAAAAACAAGTATGTGGGAATAGTGGCCCATGATTTAAGAAATCCAATTGGTAATGCCCTATCATTTGCCAAGTTACTTATTTCTGATTATACCGATTTTTCACAATCTCAACACTCAAATATTTAAAAGTCATTAATGAAAGATGTTATTATGCTTTAAATCTCATCGAAAGCTTTTTAGATATCACGAAAATAGAATCAGGAATATTAGATTTAAATATTGAGCAGCTCGAATACTGCGATTTTGTAAAATCATGTATAAAACAAAATGAATTGTTCGCTCATAAAAAAGCCCAAGGAATTATATTTAATTGTGAAAGCCCTCAAACTCTGATTTCAATTGATAAAAACAAAATAGAGCAAGTCCTAAACAATCTAATTGGCAATGCCATAAAGTATTCCTATTCAGCTAAAAGAATTTGGGTGAAGGTTCAAATTCAAGACAATTCCATCCTAACGCATGTTATTGATGAGGGGCAAGGTATTCCAGAGAATGAACTCCCTAATGTTTTTAAAGCATATAAAACCACCTCTTCAAAACCCACCGACGATGAGAAATCTACAGGTCTGGGACTTGCTATTGTAAAAAAAATTGTAGAAGCACACCAAGGCAGTATTTCAGTAAAAAGCACAGCAGGAATTGGTTCGGAATTCACATTTACATTACCCATAAAATTGTGAATTTCGATCAAAATAAAATATTTATAAAGATTTGGCTTAAAACCCAAGGTTGAAACCTAAGCTTATACCATGTGTACCTCAAAATGCTCCTTAATGTATTTTGCTAGTTACATGGGTTAGTGTCGATACATGATCAAGCTACACTTTTATCAAAACTAATTTAAGGTATATTTAGATTTGTCATTGGTATTATTTCTACTTTGTAGTCAATCAGGAACACTACACCTAAAATGGTCTTAAACTCATTAGACCTAAAGTTCTCAGAAGATTGATTTGGAGGTTAGTAATATAAAATACTTTGGTCAATTATTAACAATAACTAAAGAATCTAGCTCCTCCAGCATTCTTGTTATTGTTTATCTTTGAATAAAATAATTAAATCACTTTAAATCGATACTATAAAAAAGATATGACCATAGCCGTTTTGCCTTTTGCAAATATGAGTAGTAGCAAGGAAAATGAGTATTTTAGTGATGGAATTACTGAGGAAATAATTAATGCTTTGGCAAAAATTCCAAATCTAAAAGTGACTTCTCGCACCTCTTCTTTCTTCTTTAAAAACAAAAGCATCAATATAAAAGACATCGCTAAGACTCTTGGTGTATCTACTATTTTAGAAGGAAGTATTCGCCTGTCAAATGATACGGTAAGAATAACGGCTCAGCTGATACAAGCCGAGGAGGATTTTCATTTTTGGTCGGAAACCTGGGATAGAAAACTGGATAATATATTCGAAATACAAGATGAAATTAGCTTAATTATAGCTGATAAATTAAGAGAGGAGTTTGGCCATCTAGAAATACAGGAACACTTGGTCGACAAGCAAACGGAGAATATTAAAACCTATGAGTATTCCTTAAAGGCAAATTATTTAAGGAATAAATGGAATCCAGAAGATGTAAAAAAGGCTATTTTACTATACAAAAAAGCTCTGGAACTAGATCCTAAGCATTCCGAATCGCATCTTGGGCTTGCCGATTGCTATAGCTTTTTAGGAACAACAGGGTTTCTGCCTTTTCCTGAAGCTTGGGAAAAAACCCATCAATATACTCAACAAGCTTTAAATCTTAATCCAAACCTGTCAGGAGTTCATTATCAGCTTGCCAATCAAGCATTCTTTATTGATTGTGATTATAATAAATCGCTGCAGGAAATGAGCAAAGCAATAGAGATAAATCCCAATAGTGCCGAGGCTCAACAATTCATGTCCTTTCTTTATATTATTGCTGAAGAAAGAACAAAATCAAAAAAGCATTTAGATATTGCTAAAGCTCTCAATCCCTTATCGGAAGAAACTCAATTCTTCAATGCCTATTATCATTATATGATTGGGGACTTTGAAAAAGCGGCAGTTCTTCTTGACAAATGTATTAAAGCCAATGACAAGAATATTCCAGCCTATTCAGTAAAAGCACTCTGCTTACTCAAATTAGGTCTTTATGATGAAGTCATTAACTATTATGACCAAGTTCCTTCAGAAGTGATTGTTCTTGGTGAAAAAACTGGGGCCATAGCCCTTGCTTATGCTTTAAAAAAGGAGGAGGGAAAAACTCAAGAATATCAACATCTATTGGAGGAACAAGCTAAAGGAATCAATGGTTTTACTGCCGATTCTTTCCTCTTTATGTTATATGTGGTTTTAGGCAATCTCAATAAAGCATTTGATTGGATAGATGATGCCATCAAGAACAAATCATCATTGCTCTTGCTCCGTTTTGCAGATCCATTATTGGTAGCTCATAAAGATGATCCTCGGTATTTAGCTTATAAAAATATCATTTTCAAAGTTGAAAACAGCCCGAGAGCTGGTTCAGCAAAAAGGGCTTTATTAGACCCAGATACATCTGAACGATATCGAGAATTAGTGAATGATTATATAAAAGAGCATCAACCCTATTTAGACTCCTCTCTTTCGCTTCGTTCATTTGCTAAACAGATTAAAATCCATCCCAATCAGCTCTCTTGGTTACTCAACGAAAACTTTGGGAAAAATTTCAATGAGTATATCAATCACTATCGAATAGAGACTTTTAAGTCTTTGGCTAAGAATCCTCAAAATTCCAATATCACCATTATGGGATTGGCTTATGATAGCGGATTTAATTCAAAAACTGTTTTTAATACCTATTTTAAGAAGGAGACTGGTTTAACGCCCAAGCAATTTATCAATCAATAGAATATTGACAATATCATTTTGAGGACTAAACTCCTGAAAATAGGAAGGTTAAAAGACTCATTCCACTTCAATATATGAACAAGTACCGTATCATATATGAATAAGTTCGGAATTATAATCTAGAACAATCAACTAAGATGCTTACTCTATTTTTGCCAACAGAAAACAATAAATAATGAAGATTATGAAAGCAATAGAATATAATAAATATGGAGCTCCTGAAGTTCTTCAAATGATAGAAGTAGAAAAACCAAGTCCCAAGGCAAATGAGGTTTTAGTAAAGATTCACGCTACTACTGTAACAGCAACAGAATGCAATTTCAGGACAGGGAAACCCTATATGACCAGATTATTTACTGGTTTTTCAAAACCTAAACTAAAACGATTGGGAGAAGAATTATCTGGTGAAATTATAGAAATAGGAAATGCGGTGAGTCAATTTAAGGTTGGTGATTTGGTATTTGGTACCGCTGGTCCAGAGTTCGGAGCCAATGCCGAATACCTATGCATTCTGGAGGATGGTGTATTGGTGAAAAAGCCCGAGAATTTAAATTTTGAGGAGGCTGCAGCTAGTGTTGATGGCTTTTTAACGGCTCTTCCCTTTCTAAGAGACACCGGAAAAATTAAAAAAGGACAAAGCGTACTTATCAATGGTGCTTCAGGAAGTGTAGGTGCAGCAGCCATACAAGTGGCCAAGTACTATGGTGCAATAGTAACTGGAGTTTGCAGCACTTCTAACCTCGACTTAGTAAAGTCAATTGGAGCTGATGAGGTGATCGATTACACCAAAGTAAATTTCACTAAAAGTGGAAAGAAATACAATATCATCTTCGATGCTGTCGGGAAATTGAGTTTCTCTGATGCTAAAAAAGCCCTCACAAACGAAGGAGTTTTTCTAGAAGCAGGCATTGGACTAGGAATTATACCAAATGTTATTTACTCCTCCATCTTTGGTAAAAAGAAAGCCAAAATTGCTGCAACTGGTTTAAGAAAATCACAAGAAAGACTAAAAGACCTTGAATTACTCAAAGGCTTAATGGAAGAGGAAATCATTATCCCTGTGGTTGATAGAACTTATCCATTAGAAGAAATCTCAAAAGCACATTCTTATGTGGATCTTGGTCATAAAAAGGGGAATGTGGTGATTCGTGTGATTGAGTAATGATTTTGTTCATTCTTTTTTCATAAGAATCATAAGCTCGAAATTCGACTTGTTAAAGAATATCTCATATATTTGACTCCATAAGAAATGACTATTAAAACCTATGGAAGAAAAGCCAAGGCTAGCCAGACTCACCGCCATTCTCACTCAGCTGCAATCGAAAAGAATATTGACAGCACGAGAATTAGCAGAGCGCTATCAGGTTAGTATCCGGACTATTTATAGAGATATTAGAACATTAGAGCAATCTGGAATCCCAATTATTACAGAAGAAGGCAAAGGTTATTCTTTAATGGAAGGATTCAACTTACCTCCAGTGACGTTTACCGAAGCCGAGGCTCAGGCTTTAATCACGGCCGAGCAGCTGATTCTAAAGAATAAGGACCTTTCCTTTACTACACAATACCAGAATGCCGTTTCAAAGATTAAATCCACTCTTAGGCATTCTCAAAAAGAAAAAGTAGAGCTGCTCTCCCAAAGAATCTATTTTAGACAAAATATAGAGAACCTGAAAACCAGTGAATACTTAATGACCATTCAATCGGCCATTGCAGATTCAAAACTCATAGAATTGGATTACCTTTCGCTAGAAAAAAAGCAAAGCAAACGAAGTGTGGAACCTTTTGCTTTATATAGCACACAAGACAATTGGTTATTGATAGCCTTTTGCCGATTGAGAAATGACTTTAGAGCTTTTCGATTGGACCAGATTCAAGCATTACAAGTGTTGCATGAGCAGTTTGAGCCACAGAAAATCACACTTCAAGAATATTTTGAGATTTGTCGTGAAAAATCAATTTCAGATTCAAACGGTTAATAGGTTATGTTTTGTTGTTATACACTATTTTAATATATTCGCCCTGCAATAAATACCATTAAAAAGTATGAAAATCAAATTATCCTTATTCTTAAGCTTCTTTATTATCTATAGCCTTTCGGCACAGGAATATATAGTTAAAGTTCAAAAGGAGGGTTCAAAAAAGTTCAGCTACCTTACCATCAATGGAGAAAGCCAAATTGAAACAGCCTATTTCGATGCTACCGATTTTGGTGAAGAGGGAATAGCAATTGCAAAAATTACTGTCAGTAGCTTCTACCAAATTTACGATAAAAAAGGGGAGATTATAAATTCTGAAGCCATCATAAAACCAATTATTAATGAGTGGTCTAGTATAGCCTCAGGATTTATTGATGGAATGGTTATTACCAAAATTAATGAGAATTATGGAGCTGTTAATTATGAAGGAAAGCTAAGTGTTCCCGGAGTATATACCAAATTAACTGAGTTCAATGGAAACCATGCCATTGGAACAAAAGGCAGGGTTTATTTTGTTGTGAATAATAAAGGGGAAGAAATCAAACTTGATATTCCAAAAATCAGAGCTGCAAAGCATTTTTCGGAGGGTTTAGCTCCTATTAAAATAAAAGGAGCTTATGGTTATATTGACACTTTAGGACAGGTGGTTATCAGACCAAAGTATAAATCAACAGGCCATTTTAATGGTGGCGTTGCTTGGGCAAAAAATCTCGATGGAAGAGTAGGATATATTGACAAATCAGGAAAATGGTTGGTAGAACCCATTTTTATTATTGGTGATGATTACGATCCAGAAAGTGGATATGCGAGAGTAAAATCAACACGTGGTTGGGCTTATATTGATACTGCAAATCAATTTACCAATTTAGGGGTCACAAACGATTATTTTAACTTTTCTGAAGGCTTAGCCATCAATAGAGAAAATGGTAGAATTGGATTTATTGATCATACTGGAGAATGGGTAATCAAACCTTATTTTGCTGTGGCTCATAAATTTACTAATGGTTTTGCCAGAGTACAAGTAAATGGGAAATGGGGTCTTATTGATAAAAAAGGAGAATGGCTGGTTGAACCAAATTATAAAGAAATTGGCAATGCTGTACTCATTAAGGAATTAAACTATCTCGCCCAGTAATAAATACCGATAATTATCATGAAAAGCAAACTGACCTTATTTTTAATCCTATTTACTATTTTCAATAATATAATTGCTCAAGAATATATTATTACCGTAAAAAAACCTTATTCCACAAGACATTCTTATCTCAAAATCAATAGTGATACTCAAATTGAAGAGGACTATTTTAAATGTTTAGATTTCACAAAAGAAGGTTATGGTATCATATTAAGTAGAGTGAGGCGAGGATACCAAATCATAAATACAAATGGTGAGCCAATAGAATTAGAAGTTCCATTAAAGCCCATTGTTAATGGATGGTCGGAGCAAACATCGGGGTTTAGCTGCGGAATGGTCAGGACAGAAAGAAATAATAAATTCGGAGCTCTAAACTATGAAGGGAAATTAACAGTTTCTAGGCTCTATACTAAATTAAGTGAATTCAATGGTAATCATGCCATTGGAATGAAAGGAAGAACTTATTATATAGTTAGTAATAAAGGAGAAGAAACTAAACTTGAATTCAAAAAGACAAGAGAAATCAGACACTTTTCCGAAGGTCTAGCTGCCATAAAGATAGGAAGTGCATTTGGTTTTATCGACACGCTAGGTCAGATGATTATAGAACCTATTTACTATTCAGTAGGTCATTTTAATGGTGGTATAGCATGGGCAAAAAACCAAAATGGCAAAATAGGATATATTAATAAACTAGGAGAATGGATTTTAGAACCCGTATTTCTCATGGGCGAAGATTATGATAAAGTAAGTGGTCTTGCTAGAGTAAAAACAAGCCAAGGTTGGGGTTATATTGGCCCCAATAATGAATTTGAAACATTAGGGGTTACTATTGATTTTTTTAGCTTTTATGAAGGCTTAGCTATTAATCGAGAGCATGGTAAAGTTGGATTTATCGACAATACAGGTACTTGGGTCATAGAACCCAAATACGAAGTGGCCCATAGATTTAAAAATGGCTTTGCTAGAGTTAGAATAAAAGATAAATGGGGTATTATTGATAAAAATGGTGATTGGTTTGTAGAGCCAAAATATGACCAAATTGGTGATGTTGTTATCATCAAAAAATAAAACTCTTTTTTTAAATTATCAATGGTATGACATACCCTTGTCATAAGACCTGCTTACATTTGCAGCCTCACAAATAAAAATATAATGATGGAGCATACAAAATTAGAAGCATTTATGGTGATTGGCATTTCCACTCGTACCACCAATGAAAATCATCAAGCAGCAACAGATATTGGAGCCTTATGGAATAAATTTATGTCGGAAGGCATCCTCCAAAATATCCCAAATAAAATAGACGATGCCATCTATTCTATCTATACTGAATATGAGGGTGATTATACCAAGCCATATACTACCATCTTGGGCTGTAAAGTTAAAAATACAGATATCATTCCTGAGGGGATGGTCGCCCTAAACATTCAAGCTTCGGATTATGAGAAAATCACTGCCAAAGGAGATCTACAGGAAGGCATAGTATACAAGAAATGGTTAGAAATATGGAATATGGATTTAGACAGAGCCTATCAGGCAGATTTTGAGATTTATGATGCTAAAGCACAAAACCCAGAAGATGCTGAAGTTTGTATTTATGTTGGGGTGAAGGAATGAATACTATCATCATAAACTCACTTTAAAAGACTACAGAGATAGAGCTGGCTGATTTACACAAACAACCAGCTCTATTATTTAGCTTCTGTGATAAACTATATCATTTCAAGAATATTGGTATATTTACAATGATGAAAAACAAAAGACTAATCATCATTTTACTTAGTGCATTATCAATGTTACTTATTCCCTTAATGGCCATGCAGTTTACTAATGAAGTAAATTGGGCTTTGGGCGATTTTATTGTTGCCGGTATTCTATTGCTCGGAACCGGCTTATTGTTTGAACTGATCATCAGGAAAGTGAAAGAACCAAAATATCGAATTATTATTTATATCGCTCTTTTGATTCTTCTGTTTCTAGTTTGGGCAGAACTTGCTGTTGGTATTTTTGGAACTTCAATTGGTGGGCAATAATCAGCCTAAACCAAAGTCTTATACCCTCTTATCAATGAACTGCCTACTCACAAACCACAAGATAAGTGCGATGAGGTAAATAAAAATTCCATATAATGTGGTAATCATTGAAACCTTGAGTCCTGCGTAAAGAATGTCCGGAGAAATACTAGTCACTTCAGCCATGCTAGAAAAAGCACCATATAATCCTATTAACTGTCCCAGTATTCCAAAAATCAGGGCAAATAATCCGATGGATCTTCCTTGCTCCATTTTTCTTAGTGCTATCTCTTTTGAGCTACTTTTTGAAATTAAATATTTCGATAGATGATATATCATCCAGGCCAACATCACAATTAATAGGATACTCAGTACACTCATAAATAGGGCTCCTCCCATAAAAAACAAATCTTTCATTTCTTTTCTTTTTAATGATTAATAAGCATCAAATGTACTGGACATAGGTAATTCCAAGCAAGGTCGAATCCAGTTCTAAAGCTGTCAAAAGCCCTTTTTCCATTGCAAGTCCTAAATATTTAACGAAATTAGACGAAATTTAATAAAAATATGAATCTTAAATCATCAAATTTATATTACCATATTTCCTATTGGATTTTTGTCCTTCTCATCCTTAGCTTAGTCTTTGGATTATCTTGGGGAAGCAATTTGGCGGCTTTTTATTTTATCAGCATGCTATTGCCTATTGTTTTGGCTACCTCTTATTTCTTCAACTATATTTTGGTTCCTCGTTTTTACCTCAAAAAGAAATTTCTAAAGTTTGGCCTCTATTCCTTTTATACGGTGATTGTCTCTCTTTATTTGGAGATTATTGTTTTGATGTTTTCATTTATATATCTCGGCCATTTTAGTTTTAAAAATTTAGGTCCTAATGCTTCTGACACCATACTATTGGCTGTAATTTTATACCTACTGGTGTTTGTTGGTTCCATAATATTAATGGCTCGTCAGATAAAAGAAAACCAAGATAAAATACAAAGTCTATTATTGGAAAAGGAGAAAAAGAAAATCACCCATCTTGAAATCATCTCTAATAGAAAAAACACCAAAATCCCCTATCAAGACATCCTCTATATCGAAAGCTTGGTAGACTATATTCAAATTCAAACGCTTACAGGTCCTATAGTGAGTAAGGAAAAAATCAGCAATTTGGCTGCTCGCCTCCCTGAAAGCTTTCTGCGAATTCACCGCTCTTTTATTATCAATAAAGACAAGGTAAAATCCTTTAGCTATAATGAAGTAATGGTAGGAGAACAATCCCTTAATATCGGCAGGAGCTATCAGAAGCTGGTGAAAGAGGAATTGAAGGCTGTAACAAAGGCCAAATAAGCATTACAACAGCTTTCCTTTACTAAATCTAAAGTAGCTGTTCCAGAGCACAGTAAGTCTTGTTTCATATTTCTAATTTCTTATTTTTGCACGCTTTGTGATACTAATAACATTTAAAAATAGGTTTGAAATAGGGGTATGAGTAAGACTTACAAAGAAAAACGGAGAGATTCCAAAGACTTTTCCACTAGAAAAGAATATTTAGAGCATGAGCTAGAAGTTATGAAGTTTCGAAAATGGCGTATCAATCTACCATTTAGAGATTTCAGAATTGAACTGGAAGATTTTGTCCCAGCTCTTGCTGCAACAATTGGTAAGGTAGTTATGGTTACCGCTATGGTTGCTGCTTTTGCTTCACAATTTGGTTTATCACCAGAATTTGTAGCAGAAAATGTTCGATACGAACTTTTAATTGCTGGAGGTATTTTTGTTATTCTATTTTCAGCCATCTTAAACCCAAATGCCAACCTTGCTGGTACTCACGGACCCATGATTCCATTAATTCCTATTATTGCTGCTGCTGGAGGCCATCCGCTCGCTCTTGGCTTATTGATTGGGGTTTTTGGATTGACATTAAGTATTACCAAAGGAGGCTCCAAACTTATGACACTCACAGGTGTTGGCGTTCGAGCGGGTCTTTTAATTTACCTAGGCGCAGTGGGGTTAATAGGTCAGATTGGGAAATTAAATGCTTGGTCTGAAGCTGGGGATGTTTCATTTATTTCTTTTGCTGTAATAGGCGTCACTATACTAATTTATGCCTATTTAGCTCGTATTGGCAAACGTTGGTTGGCCATTCCTTTGTGTTCTGCTCTAGCAGGAATTATAGCCTTTGGTTTGGGAGCACATTTTGAATTTACAACTCCTCCTGGTCTTCCTCATTTCAATCCGATGTGGTGGTGGGGCGAAGATACAGGTTGGCAATTAGGCTGGCCTAACTTTGGTCATTTTATTGCAGT
The DNA here is from genome assembly GCF_013166635.1 of Lentimicrobium sp. S6. Classification (NCBI taxonomy): domain Bacteria; kingdom Pseudomonadati; phylum Bacteroidota; class Bacteroidia; order Bacteroidales; family Lentimicrobiaceae; genus Lentimicrobium; species Lentimicrobium sp. S6. The sequence goes on from NZ_JABKBZ010000024.1 coordinate 62,923, forward strand.
AATTCCTTTCGCTATTTTAGCCGTTGCTATGTGGTCTCCAGATTATTTAGGACACCGTGTTTTCCAAGAAATGAACTATCCTAAAAAAGCCAAAGATGTTTTAATGGATATTGATGATACCATGACTGTTGCCTCTATTCGACAAGCTGTTGGTACTTTCCTTGGTGGAGGTAATATTGCTTCTTCATGGGGTACTTATATGATTCCTGCAGCGATTGCAAAAAGACCTATTCCTGGTGGTGCTGTGCTAACTGGAATATTCTGTATTCTTGCAGCTGTGCTTGGATATCCTATGGATTTAGCCATGTGGGAACCAGTCCTAAGAATTGCATTAATAGTTGGTGTTTTTCTTCCATTACTTGAAGCGGGTATGCAAATGATTAGAAAACAACAAGATTCTTTAAGTGCCGGAACATGTATTTTTGCCAGTGCTTTTGTAAACCCAGTATTCGGATGGGCATTGACCATGTTGCTTGATAACCTTGGCCTTATAGGAGACCGCGATAGAGCAAAAGATTTAAGCTGGAAAGAAAAATTAGTAATTCCAGGTGTAATGTTTATTGTTTGTGTTGTTTCTCTAGCTCTTGTAGGACAACTCCCAGGTATTAAAGGAATGTTTTAAAATTATAATTTTAGAAGTTTGTTTATAAAGATATAAAATCTGATTAGTGTCCAACAAACATTAAAAAGAAACCCATTTGAAATATTATTCTCATAGAAACTCTTTCCTTCTTAATTTGATCTATTTCTTGAATGGAACTAATACTATTTTTATATTCATTTCCCAATATAGGAAACTCTTTAGTTAAGCGGTAAAAATCATCAGAAAGTGGAAAAACATTCAATTTATTAATTTTGCACCGTTTTTTATATTCAAGTTTATGATGAAACTATCAAATGTTTTATCTTCTTGAAAAATATAGTTTTCAACCATATCTCAAGGTATTTTAATGTTTTTTTCTGAATCAAAAATAAATCTTCGTTTCTAATATGATAGATTCCTTCCTCTGCTAAAATCACTTTTGCTTTTCCCAATCCAATCTTGTAAGCTAAATAAAACGAAATGATTAATGTTGCAATTATCTGAAGAATGTTTATTTGTTCACTATCTACTCTTGGTAAGTACTCTTTTAATAAGATATTTAGAATTGTAAGAACTATTATTAGAATAATAAAAAAACTACTAATGGAGTGCACTTTAAGATTATATCAAGACCGTTGCATGGTAATTAACAAAAATTATCATTATATATAATTGTATATCAGATAAATAAGTTGTGTTCTTATGATATGAAAATACGCAAAGAACCTACATTAGCAGATAGTATTTGTGATTTACGAACAAGAAAGATAAAATCTACTTTCTTTAGTCAAATAAATACAATAATAGACTGGAAAAAAATAGGTCTATTGATAGACCAAGATTATTCAAAAGGAAAAAGTGCCACAGGTACACCATCTTATGATGGTGTTTTATTATTTAAAATGTTACTACTCGAAACTTGGTATGGCTTAAGTGATTATGAGGTTGAAGATAGAATAAATGATAGTATTTCATTCAGTTATTTTTGTGGATTAACCATAGAGCAAGTGGCACCAGACCACAGTACCCTAAGCAAGTTTAGAACAGAGTTAACCAAAACAGGCACTTTTGAAAAGTTATTCAAATTAATAAATTTACAATTAGAGGAGCATCACATTATTATTAAATAAGGAGTTATTGTAGATGTAAGTGTAATTGATACTCCCTTACGGCCAAAAGGAACGACAAAGCAAGAAGTAACAGAAGATCGTTCAGACAAAGAAATCAAGACAAAAAAGAAATATGCATCGAGTGTAGATAGTGATGGAACATGGTTAAAGAAACGAGGTAAATTTCATTTTGGATATAAGAAACATCATGTTACAGATGAAGAGGGGCTTGTTCTAGGAGTTTTAACAACAACAGCTAGCACAAATGAAATAGCAAATTTAGAAGATGTTCTAGACTCAGCAGATTTACCAAAAGACATTCCTTTGAAAGCAGACAAAGGCTATCAGTCTAAGAAGAATGAAGCTCTGCTAAAAAAGAGAGGTTTGAAAAACCACATATTGAAAAAGGCAAAAAAGAATAAACCTCTTACAAAATGGGAG
>NZ_JABKBZ010000245.1:0-703 GCF_013166635.1 Lentimicrobium sp. S6
GGCAACAGAGGCTCATACATAATGTGGGTTTTGTAGTAGAATAGAACATATAAACATAAAATAAACATCGGAGTAGGCAGATAGATAATGGCTTTGAAAACCACACTATGCATAGCCTAGGACGTTGCCAATCATTTAGAATAACTAAACTCAAAGCATAGAATTTAATAAAAGCGTTCTTTTTATATTGAGAAAACCCGTCTTGGAAAAGGGCATTTTACCGGCAATAGATTGAATGAGTTGATAGATGAATTTGCTCGGTTTTGGTCGCGGCCAATTTAAGTTCTGCCTCTCTTGATTTTTAAAAAAGGGAAAGCGTGTGAATAACAAAACGATTTTGACTTGGTTTCAGTCGTGGACATTTTAAGTCCGGATTGTCTTCACTTTTTTTAAAAAAGAATAACATTGCGTAAAAAATTATTAAGTTTACATCATGTTTTAGGTCTAGACATTTTAAGTGGATAGGCTGACTCATGTTGTGCCACCTATACCGATGTAACTGTGCCACTCAAACCGGAGCAAGTTGTGCCACTCATACCGGAGCAAGTTGTGCCACTCGTACCGGAGCAAGTTGTACCACTCATACCGATTGATGTTGTGCCACCCATACCAGAGCATTTGTGCCACCGTAAAATGGCAGAAGTACTCAGTTTAAAGAACAGAAATAATTTCTATCGTATAACTTTTGAAACAAAAACAAGCA
>NZ_JABKBZ010000246.1:0-700 GCF_013166635.1 Lentimicrobium sp. S6
AAAAAGTTCGAACTTAAAATGTCATCGCCTAAAACATGAAATCAAGAACTTCGTCTCTACGTATTCACCTCATGAATGCCCAATGCCTTTCGAACTTAAAATGTCCAGACCTAAAACATGATGTAAATCTACTAATTTATTACATAAAGTTATTCATTTTTAAAAAAGTAAAGACAACCAGGAACTTAAATTTCCCACGACTGAAACCAAGTCAAAGTCGTTTTGTTATTCACACGCTTTGCCTTTTTTAAAAATCAAGATAGGCAGGACTTAAAAGGCCCGCGTCTGGAACCGAGCAACTTCATCTTTCAACTCATTCATTCTTATTGGCTAAAAATGCCCGAATTCGTTTTCGTTTCCTTATTTAAAGAAAGAACTTTTTTCCCTACCAAATGCTTTGTCCTTTGAATTTAAATGCTTGGTAACGTCCTAGGCTATGCATAGTGTGGTTTTCAAAGCCATTATCTATCTGCCTACTCCGATGTTTATTTTATGTTTATATGTTCTATTCTACTACAAAACCCACATTATGTATGAGCCTTTGTTACCAAGCGTTTTGAACTCTTCAATTTATAGGTTTCATCTCCTTCAAATCACCAAATAATCAAAGCATTAAAATCTATATTATTAGTCATTCTTCAGGGCATTTTTTATTTTAAAAACTCTTTAAGCGGCCAAAAAAGTTCGAACTTAAAATGTC
>NZ_JABKBZ010000247.1:0-700 GCF_013166635.1 Lentimicrobium sp. S6
ACGAGCGTCAAATAGTATTGTTTTTTATTCCTTCAAGCCATTTGCTCCGCTTAACGACTTTGATATAAGGCGGCTTAGACATTCCTGCGGAAGTCTTTATAAACTTTGCATAGCATCAGGTGTGCTTACATTAGTTTGGATATTGTCTGATAAACAAATTATTATATATACTGTTTTTCTTATTTCGGAGACTGCGGGAAGGCCTCTCCCAAACAGAAAGCGGCTTTAGAGGTGAATTTCAGAATATTAGATTTAACAGCAAAGGGCTTTAGCTTTTAAATAATGACATAAGAGAAGCAAGGTGTAAAAATAAGGCTTTAAAATCTGGAAAACATCTACAATTCAAAGGTCATTATTTTCAACTTTGCTTGTTAAATCAATATTCTGGAAGAGGAGGGTAGGCAATTGTTTGGGATGGATTTTTGCTTACTTTTTTCCACAAAAAAGTATGAAGACACATTAGATTTGTCTTTCAAAACATCAACACAAATGCAGAACAAACAGTCTAAACTGTGATAATTATTGATGAATACAAAATCAATTCCCCCAGAATTTTGACTTGACCCATTAACACCTCTTTTTGAAATGAAGACAACAACCTTAACTCCATCAATATCTGATATATGATGATGATAGTAGTAGTTTAATTTTCTGCAACGCTTAGGTTTCTTTCCTTTGGTCTTTAGGTTTTTTAGTGAAA
>NZ_JABKBZ010000248.1:0-693 GCF_013166635.1 Lentimicrobium sp. S6
GTGCTTGAAGATAAAAACACCTTTGTATTAAAAAGAGTAAAAAACAAAGAAGTCAGAAAGAAATAGTCTTGTAATCATATGTATATCTGTAACTTAAAAAAATAGACAGCTTAAGTTAACGCTAATGCCCAAAGGGAGGTAGCTTTCGATTTAAATTCGTATTGAATACGTATAAATCTCATGTTTAATAATTTAATAAAATTAAATCATGAGTAAAATTACTATTTATTCTGAAGCCTGCAACAAAGTTGATGGCTTTAGAGCTATGGGAGAAGAGTTCAAACGTAAACTTATTATTAATGGACGATCAAAGTCTACACACGAAAATTATTTACGCCAAATAGCTAAACTGGCACTTTATTACATGAAAAATCCGCTAGTTTTAGACATGGATGAGCTGGAAGAGTATCTGTATTACCTGATGCAAAAGGATACGGATGCATTAAGTTCATATAAACATTTAGTTTATGGTCTGCGTAAGTTGTACTTTCTTTTTGACAAAGAAGAGCTTTTGCTAAAACTGCCCAAAATAGGCCGACCAAAAAAACTTATTACCGTACTCTCTCAACAGGAAACAAAAGAACTAATAAAAGCTCCTGTTCACATAAGGGAGAAAATCATGTTTGGTCTTATTTACGATACCGGAATGCGCATTTCTGAGGTGACAAACCTACTGATTAAAGATGTTGATCT
>NZ_JABKBZ010000249.1:0-681 GCF_013166635.1 Lentimicrobium sp. S6
ACATTCAATACAAAAGACAACTCAGCATAATTCCGTGCAGTGCTAAACAAATATTCCTCTGGTCTTTCAACTAGCATTTCTTGAACTGGATTCTGATGAATATAGTTTAACTTCTCATAAAAGAACTTTGTTGTGTATATAACTTTAGCATGATTACCACTTTGCCAAAGTTTATATTCTTGCTCTCGCTTTAAATGCTTACAAAAATTATGCAACAAAGGTAACATCCATTCTCGTCTGCTTTCTGGCTCATCTTCTATTTGCCTAACTATCTTTTTCGATGTGTATTTCTTAAAATCTCTCAGAATATCCGATAATCTAAAGCCTTCTGCCGCTCTGCAAAGGAGATGTAAATGACTATGCATTAAAACCCAACCTCTTGCCTTAGGCAAGACCAAACCTTTATTTTCTTGACAATATTTTAAAGAATCGACAATGGCAAGTTTGTGATTTTTCCGAGTAAAAATATCAACCCAGCCTACCGTAGTCATTGTTATAAAATAGGCCTTATCTGGCTCGTGCGTTTTGTATTTGTCTGACATGAATCAAAGATAGAAATTTTTATTGTTGGTTTTGACTATGTTATACGCACGGATTACAAATCCGCGCTAGCGGGAAATTTAATAAATTGATTGTCTATCTTGTTGTTATACGCACGGAAAACATTTCCGCGCTAGCGGG
>NZ_JABKBZ010000250.1:0-677 GCF_013166635.1 Lentimicrobium sp. S6
CAATAAATACTGGTATCGGTCACAAAGTTCACGAAGATACAAGGATAGCGCTGTACCCCATGGCTGATGCTATCCACACAACCAAACTCGTCACTTACTGCTAAGCTCACATTGAAAGTCTCTAGGTAAGGAGGATATAAAAACTCGGTATTCCCATCGCTAGGCGCATTAATCGTTTCGGTTTCTCCATTGCCAAAATACCATCTCCACTGCTGTATTCCATCTTCAAGCACCGTGCTACTCTGGTCAATAAAGAAAGTGGTATCGGCACAAGCCGCAGCCTCTGCCAAGAAATCTGCTGTAGGCAACTCTCTCACCATCACATTCTTTCTCACCTCATTCACACAACCACCAGGCTCCTGACCTTGCAGCTCCACTCTAAACTCTCCATCAGAAGTAAATACATGATAAACCGTATCTCGGGTGGTGCTGAGCTGTGGACTGCCATCATCAAAATACCAAGTCCAGTATTTTACTTCAGCATTTTCAGGTTTGGTGGCATGAGCCACAAGCATGGTCGCTTCGCCATAACAAACCGTATCCGCTAAGAAGCTGACCGTTAATTCCGAAGGAATAAAGATTTCTGTTTCCGTGGTATCCACACAGCCTCTTTCATCGGTAGCGATGAGAGAAACCGGATAGTTTAAGTCTACCGCAGGGAAGATATATTGAGGATC
>NZ_JABKBZ010000251.1:0-677 GCF_013166635.1 Lentimicrobium sp. S6
CTTCTTTTGTTGTAAATCTTTCTTTAAACGTCTGTCTATCAATGTTTTTTAGTATCCTCATCGTTCCTGAATTTGAATACAATTTACAAAATAATATACTCATATACAACTATTTGTGAACTAAATGGGTAACCCTATATTTTAATTCCTATGTCATTGATAAATAGTCCTTCTTCATTTTTAATAATTCTATAAATTCCAAGGAAACCAAAAAAGCCAAAGGAAAGGACTATTAGAGTCAACAAAACCATTAAAAAGATTCGGTCAAGCTCAGAGTCCATTGATTTAATTTCTATTAATGCCCAGATTCCAATCAAAAAAATAATTGCAGCAACTATTGTCATTACAATTCCTTTTCTTTTGCTTATTCCAATTTCTATTTTGTTTTTACTGCTTAGCATTTTTGTTAGTTATTCAGTCTTCCGTAAATGGAGCCCAACGGTGAGTATATGAAAAGTAGGCGATTTTGAAGCACTAAACTTTCAGTTAAGCAAGAACTTTGGTACGAGCTGAAAGCCTTGATTTTAATACTATTTCGCCTATTTTTTTATATACATTGTTGAACTAAACCTCCCCAAAGGGAGGTAGCTTTCGATTTAAATTCGTATTGAATACGTATAAATCTCATGTTTAATAATTTAATAAAATTAAATCATGAGTAAAATTACTATTTATTC
>NZ_JABKBZ010000252.1:0-663 GCF_013166635.1 Lentimicrobium sp. S6
ATGGAGCCGTTTACTGCTAATTTATGAGTGCCAGCATTTTCTGTTCCGATTCCAATTCTTCCATTAAAAAATAGATTTCCATTTATATCCTTAAATTGAGGTTCTTGCCATGTAGCATCGCCATCAGCATCTGCTGTTAGAACATAGCCTGAAACATCAGTAGCAGATGTTACTTTTAATCTTTCAGTAATAATAGTACCATCATGTAGGATTAACCTAGTCGCACTTGGATCTCCATAATAAACCATCTCTAAAGTCATCTTGTCCACCCCTTGGCATGCCCAGTTATATCGAGCGCTACCATTTGCAGTTTTAAACGTTAATTCGGGTTTACCAGATTCGTAACTGGTCTCCATCTTAAAATCAGAATAAGTATTACTACTTGAGTATGTATTGCCTACAAAACCTAAACCAATAGTCTGAGAACCAAAATCAATATCCAAAGGAGATTGAGGATTATTGGTACCAATTCCAACATGCCCATCTTCAAAATATACATTACCACTGCTATTTTCACTCCAAATGCTTTCTCCCATAAAATCGTTTATGTCTTTCCAAATGGCATTTCCATTGGCATCGCTAGCCGTTAAAATATAATTGGTATTACAAACACCGTTTGTAATTTGTAAGCTTTCGGTTTTGGTTTTTCCTGCTACTTCCAAT